>CAZJOG010000009.1:0-26815 GCA_964547565.1 uncultured Desulfovibrionaceae bacterium | reverse complement strand
GAGCATTTCCAAAAACATTCTGGGTTATTCTCAAATCAATAGGGAAATGCTCTAGAACTTACAGCAACAAACAGGGTATGGGGAAAAAACTATGGGGACAACATCCATTTACTTACCCCCGCTTGCGCAAAAAAGCGGCGGCTTGGCTGTTTTGCTGGAAATAGGCAATATTCTGCACGGGGCAGGGAAAAATATACGTTTTGTTGCGCAGGAAAACGCGCCTTGGCTTGTTTCTGCCCAAGAAACGGGCGTCCCTGTTGCTTTTGCCCCAGGTTTTAACCAAATCACCCTTGCCGCAGGGGATATATGGCTTATACCAGAAGGCTGGCCGGGCGCTCTTTTGTATGGCCTGCAGAACCCCCAGGCAAAAACCGTGCTGTATGTACAAAATTGGGCCTATCTGCTTACAGAACAAACGGAAACCTTACCTTTTCACCATATCCCTGTACAATTTCTGGCTGTTTCCGACCCTGTGGCTGGTTTTATCCAATACCTTACAGGTAAGACTGTGCCTGTTCTGCGGCCGGGCATAAACACCACACTTTTTTCCCCTCCTGACCGGCAAATGGGGAAAACGCCCGTTATCGCCTATATGCCGCGCAAAAATAAGGTACTGGCCAGACAAATACGCAGTATTGTCAATGCCCGCCGCGCTTTTTTACAAAAAAGCCCCCCCGTCTGGCAGGAAATACAGGGTTTAGCTCCGGAAGGCGTAGCCCGCGTGTTAAAGGAAAGCGATATTTTTCTTGCTACTGGTTTTCCAGAAGGTTGCCCCCTGCCGCCACTGGAGGCTATGGCCTGTGGTTGCCTTTGTGTGGGATTCAGTGGTTTTGGCGGCCTGGATTATATGCGGGGCACAAACGGCTTGCCCGATTTTGCGGACACAACCTTTTGGCACAGAGCGGAGGATAATCGCCATATCCCCTTCCCAAATGGCTTTTGGACACCGGATGCAGATACACACGCAGCCGCTGTTGCGTTGGAAAATGCCATGGCCCTGCTGGAAAATACATCCCAAAAGGATAGCCTTATAACCCTGCAAAAAAATGCCCACCAAACAGCCGCCTATTACAGCACCAGCCATCAGAAAGAGCATGTGCTGCAAATTTGGCATAAACTGGAACAAAAAACCGCATAAAAAAACGCGCGTATTCCCGTTGGAAACATTCCCCACTGACTTGCAAAATTTGTGAATCAGCTGTCCGTTTTTTGCCAATAATTTTACTGGTACGCTTAGGGGCAGCATCAAAATAATATAATACTACCAGTTTTCAGTCACTATTAAAAAGGAAAAAACACACACTAAAGTTCAGTATGTGTTTTTGCGTTACAAAGATATTTTCCGCATTATACAAGCAAAAACTTGGGGAATGCTGGAATTGTAAAAGTGGAAAAACCCTTTTCCCCAAAAGGGTTTTGTAAATAAGCAGTCTACTGGTCTGCTTCTTCCCCATTCAATTCCGCACGGAATTTACGCGAAAGGCGGAAAACCACAACTTTGCGCGGCGGAAGTGTAATAGACTGATCCGTCTGGGGGTTTCTGCCTTTACGCGCCTTTTTGTCGTATGCCTCAAACTTCCCAAAACCGCTGAGCAAGAGAGCGTGGTCTTTTTTCACGGACTGCTTCATGATCTGTAAGAGGTTTTCCACAATCTGCTTAACTTCTGCGCGATTTTTATCGGTCTTCTCATATACCGCTTCGACAATCTCGGCCTTGGTAAGGGCTTTATTCATACTTCCTCCGCAAAAAATGGGAATGGCATCCGCGTGCGAGCCAGTAAAAATTTGTGCATAACATACGCACACAAATCATTAAAGTTTTGACAGGTAGGTGTTCCTAAACTGCAAATTAAAAACCGGCAAGCAAAAAACAAGCTGCCTGTTATACGGATACACTGTTCATGCGTTTTTTTCTATAAGACTTTCCCAGAAATATCAAGCAAATTCTCCCTAATTTTTTACTCTGCAAGGAAAAAGACGGTTTATGCTACAGCCCCAAGGCTGGTACGGGTGCATTAAAATTTACCCCATACAAAAATACGCATAAAAAACATATTTTATGACATAATAATACAAAAAATTGCATTATACTGCGTTCAAATATCTTTGGTGCATATTTTTGCAGCGCTTCTTTTTACCTGCCCAGAGCAAAACTTCTGGGAATTTACCCCTGTGTGGCTGCTCCGCAAAGTTTTGCCTGCATAGCCTGCATGGCTTCTTTATCTGTGTAGCTGCCCTGGGCCCAGTGTTTCAGGCCATCGCCGGAAAAACGCGGCACAACATGCCAGTGTACATGAAAAACCTCTTGCCCGGAGGCCGGAAAATTGTTTTGCAACACATTAAAACCTTCCGCACCCAAAGCTTGCATTTGTGCTGCCCCAACCTGCTGCAAAGTTTGCAACAGGTTTGTCCCCATTTTTGGCGGAAAATCCATCAGTGTTTGGTGGTGTTTTTTGGGTACAACCAGCACATGGCCGGGCTTAACCGGCGCTATGTCTAAAAACGCCACAAAGTCCGCGTTTTCCAAAACCTTGGAAGAAGGGATATCCCCTGCCAAAATTTTACAAAAAATACAATTGTTTTCCATGGTTAGCCTTTATTATCCAAAAGATGTTTACTACCGCAGAACTTCTATGCTAGCCTCTGCCTGCCTGTGTGGCAAGTAAAAATTCTTGGAATCTTTAAGGAGTGCTATGCTGCTTCTGCAAAAAAATCTTCCGCTCCCTGCCCGCATGAACCGTGGCAGAGCCATTTTGCCGCTTTTTTTACCTTTTGCCGGTTGCCCGGGAAAGTGTGTGTTTTGCGCGCAGGATAAACAAAGCGGGGGGGGCAAAGCGGAAGAAAATATCACAGCCATGCACAACCAGCTTAAAGAGCGTGCCAGGCGAGATGACCAGGGGCTGGAACTGGCGTTTTACGGCGGTACATTCACCGCCCTGCCTTCCCAGCTTCAGACAAAATGCCTGAACCTTTACCGCGAATTTGCAACATGCGGGCTTCTTACCCACGGGCGATGTTCCACACGGCCGGACAGCCTGGGAACACTGGGGGGGCATCCGCTACGCCCTTTGCCCAAGGCTTTGGCCGGTTTGCCGGTAAATTCCCATGGAAATTCTTGGGCAGACCCCCTTGCTGCTCTGGAAGAGCTGCTCCCTCTCGGTTTTAATTGTATTGAACTGGGTATCCAAAGTTTTTCCACAACCGCCCTTCTGGCTGCAGGGCGCGGCTATGATGAAACAACCGCGCATTTTGCCTGCGAAAAAGTAAAATCCCGCGGTTTTTCCCTTGGTATACAACTTTTACCTGGCATGCCCGGTGTAAGCCCGGAAGTTTTTCTGGCGGATGTTGCCCTTGCGCTTACACACAAGCCGGATCTTTTGCGTTTTTACCCCTGCCTTGTCCCGGAAGGGACAGAACTGGCCCACTGGTGGGCAAAAGGCCATTATACCCCGTGGGATTTACCCACCACTGTCCAAACATTAGGCAAAGCGCTTGCCCTTGCGTGGGAAGCCAAGGTACCTGTTGCACGCCTTGCGCTTGCGCCGGAAGAAGGCTTTGACACCGGCATTCTGGCAGGCCCCCATCACCCTGCCCTGGGCAGTATGGTACAGGCAGAGGCTTTGGAAATTCTGGCAGACAAAGCAGAGGCGGCCCTTAGCCTGGAAGCTGCCGCATTTTTGGGACAAATTCTTCCTTTCCCCTATAATAAACCCGGCCGCCTGGAAAAAACATTATTTCTCCCCCCATCCTTCCAGGGGTTTATATGGGGACACGGCGGCGCCAAAAAAGCCACATGGGCATTACGTGGTTTTTTGCCGGCGAATATTTGTCTGCAAAATACACAGGGTAATGGCCGCGTAGTTTGGCAGATTACAGAATAACTGCGTGCATCCCACCCCTGCGGCTTCCCCAGGTTGTCAGCTACATAAAAAAACTTCCCAATTTGCTCCAAATGCAGATATTTTTCAGGGATAAGCAGGAAAAGTGTTTGCCTTTGGGAGATAATTTTGCTATTCTCGTTCATGTGACGTGGAATCCCGCCTCATTTTCCCTACTCATCTGACTGAACCTCACAGCGGACCATGAAAAAATTTAATATTGTCTTAAGCAAGTCTTTTTTGCTGGTTGCAATTATTGATGTATTCCTCATCATCTCTGTTCTGTGGCTTATGAGCCATGTGCAGTTTTTGCTTGCGGAAGACGCCCGTCTTACCCTGACAGAAATTGTGACCCAGAATAAAAATGTTATCACCAGCAATTTGGCCATTGAGCTGAATAACCTGGAGCTGGACGCCAAGCAGCTTTCCGAGCGTCTTACAAGGGAAAATAACCCCCATAACAGCTCCATGGAAGAAATTTTTACCACCTATGTGCGGGAAAAGGGGGATACTTCCCTTATCTGGGCATCCAGCACGGGCCAAGCAGTCTCCGGCACCGGGCAATTTTTGGATATTGCCGGCCGGCAGTATTTTCGTCTGGGAATGCAGGGTATCTCCAATATTTCTGACAGGCTTATCTCCAGAATAAATGGGGAAGATATTTTTGTGCTTTGCGTACCGCTTGTTTTCCGCGGTTCTGTTATTGGCACTATACAAAAGCAATATACCCCTCAGCAAATGTATGAATTCTGTTCTGCATCACTTTTTACAGAACAGGGTTCTACCTATATTTTGAACAGCCAGGGATATATTCTGATATGCGCGCAGCAAAGCCCGTATTCCAGAGAATCGGATAACTATTACCGTATTCTTTATGCGGATGACCCTGTTGCCTCTAAAAAACTGGAAACAGATATTAAGAACCATCGTTCCGGTTTTATGCAGGCAAATATGAATGACCAAACGGTGTTTTTTACATACACCCCCATAGAACAAATTTACGACTGGTATCTTATTTCCAGTGTTTCTACACGCGCTGTCTTCCCCAATGCAAATCGTATTGTTAACATGTTTTATATTGTGCTGTGTGTGACAACCTTTTTCTTTACATTCAGCACCATGTATTACATTCGCCAAAAACGCAAACAGCAGCTCCAGCTTGAACATATTGCATTTGTAGACCCCGTGACAGAAGGCAATTCTTTTACCAAGTTCACGGTAGACCTGCAGAAAATTTTAGCAACAAACAAAAACCACAAATTTTATGTTTGCGCGTTTGACATTGACAACTTCAAGTATATCAACAGTTTTTATAGCTTTAACTTAGGTAACAGCATCCTTAAAACAATTTACCAGCGTTACAATAAAAAGCTGGGCGCCAACGAACGCATAGCGCGCATTAACGCAGACCATTTTGTTATGCTGCTTACAGATGCCAGCCCGGAAAGACTGAATAATCTCTTTGAATCCGAACTTTCTATTGGTGATATTAAGATTTATTTTTCCGCTGGTCTTTACAATGTCTCGGATAAGTCCGAAAGCGTAAACCTTATGCTGGATAAAGCCAGTGTTGCCGCCAAAAAAATCAAAGGCTTGCATAATAAACACTTGGAATTTTACTCAGAAGACTTTGACCGTGAAATAGCCCATAATGAACAAATGAAGCGGGCTATTGAGCAGGCACTGGACGACGATGAAATTGTGCCATTTTTCCAGCCCAAAGTGGATATACGCAACCGCAAACTTGCAGGCGCAGAAGCCCTGGCCCGCTGGATTACCAAAGAAGGCAAACTTATCCCGCCAGGAGAATTTATTCCCATATGCGAAAAAACCGGCCTTGTTGCTGCACTGGATATGGTGGTTTTTGAAAAAACCCTGCGTTTTATCAGCCTCAATCTGAAAAAAGGGGTAGCCTGTACCCCCATATCCGTCAATTTTTCGCGCTCGCATCTGCTTAATTCGGATTTTCTGGAAACTGTTCTGGAAAAATTGCGTACCTATAATGTGCCCCCGCACCTTATAGAGCTGGAATTGACGGAAACCGTCATGTTTGACAACCACCAGATAATTTCCAATTTCATTAAGCAGTTACATGAAAATGGCTTAAAAATATCCATGGACGACTTTGGTTCCGGCTATTCTTCTTTGCATATGCTGAAGAATATGGATATTGACGTGCTGAAAATAGACCGCGGTTTCCTTATGGATACGGCCAATAACAACAGGCAAAAAGCTGTATTTGGGGCCATTATACAAATGGCGGATAACCTGAACATGCACGTTGTTGTGGAAGGCGTTGAAACAAAAGAAAACGTGGACCTCATGACCGAGTTTGGCTGTTTTATTGCACAGGGTTATTACTTTGCCCGCCCTGTGGATAGCAAGATATTCCAAAAAATCTATGAAGAAGGAAGTGTTTAATGAAACGTGCTCTCACCCTGCTTTGTACCCTGCTGATGCTTGTGTCTCTTGTGGCCTGTTCTTCGGAGGAAAAAAAACCGAAAATCGGGGTTTCCTTTGGCGTTGGCCCTGCTATCCGCTGGGTGCAGGAAAAAGGCTATATGGAAGAACGCGCCAAAGAACTTGGTGTGGAGCTTGAGGCACGCCTGAACCAGACAGATACCCCCAAAACCCAGTATGAAGACTGCGTGGAAATGATAGACAGCGGCATTGACGTGCTTATTTTTATCCCGCGTGATGCCACAAAAGCAAGTAATGTGCTGGAATACGCCAAATCTAAAAATGTGCCTGTTATCAACTACGCCCGCATTGTCTTGGGCAATGAAGATATAGATTTGTTTGTCGGGTACGACAGCCACCGCATAGGGCAAAAAATGGGCCAGTATCTGGTGGAAGTTGCCTTTAAGGGCGACTATATTCTTCTGCGTGGTGACCCCACAGATAATAATGCCAAACTTCTGCACGAAGGGGCCATGCGTTATATCAACCCCATGAAAGGCAATATCCGCATCATACACGATGCAGCCATAACCGGCTGGTCACCGGAAGAAGCAAAAAAGCAGGTTCTGCAGGCGGTTAAAGCCAATAATAACCATGTAGACGCTATCCTTGCCCCCAATGACAAACTGGCAGCCGCCAGCCGCGAAGCTCTGGATGAACTGGGCGTGACCACACCTGTTGCCATCACGGGTATGGATGCAGAATTGGAAGCAGCCAAGCGTATTATTGCCGGCACACAAAGCATGACCTTTTATATGGACTTAAAAGAATTGTCCTACACAGCCGTGAATGAAGCGGTGCATATTGCCAAAAAAGAAAAAGTGAATATAAACGGGCAATTTGATAATGGCAGTAATCGCCTTATTAATGCCAACCTTATCACAGGCCAGCTTGTTACCAAAGACAATATAGACAAACTTCTGGTAGAAACCGGCTACTTTAGCAAAGAAGAACTCTACGGCCCGGAAAACCAATAATTTCCCGCGCATTTCCATTCAAAAACGTACAGTGCTGCTGACAGCAGCAAATGTTATACTGCCTGATTTCTGCTCTGGCTCTCACAGAGCAGGTGTTTCTTCCCCCCGATTAACCCCGATACCCCCATACCCCCATACCCCCTGATAACCCGAATAATCTACAGGTTTTCAGGGGGTATTTTATGGGTAGAAAAAAACCGGGCATGGTAAAAACCATGCCCGGCAATGTCCGGTGATGCTTTGCAATTATCAGCAGCAAAATGTATTAGACATTCGCCGCCAGATTACGGAAGGACTTTTTGCTGGCTTTGCACACAGGGCAACGCCAGGTTTCCGGCAAGTCTTCAAACTTTGTGCCGGGTTCAATTTTTCCACGTTTGTCGCCTCTGTCAGGGTCATACACATAGCCGCAGTTACTGACCTGACAGCCCCACATATCTGTTGGTTCACTCATGGTCTCTTACTCCTTGGCGTTTTTTGGCACAAAGCCTTATCATATTCTATTATAACAATTCCCAAATGATTCGAAAAAAATGCCGAATCATTTGGAAAGCACGCCCGCACCGGCGTTTAACGGCGAAAGTAAAAGTCGCCTACGCCTACGCGGCGGGTAGCTGCTTCCGCAGCGACCAGAGCATTTCTAAAACATTCCGGGTTATTCTTACAAATAAGTGGGAAATGCTCTATTATTTTACGCAATCACAAAGCACTTCAAAATACGCCTGGGGGTGGGCGCAAGCGGGGCATTGTGCGGGGGCGTCCTTCAGGTTTTCCCCTACATACCCGCAATTAAGGCAACGCCAGGTCACAGGCGCGGGGCTGTGGAACATGGTGTTTTTGCGTATTTTTTCTTCCAGTTTAAGGAAGCGTTTTTCGTGGTAGGCTTCTGCTTTTGCAATGGCACGCATGGCAGCCGCTACTTCCGGGAAACCTTCTTCATCCGCCACTTTGGCAAAATCAGGGTACATATGGGTATGTTCGTGGTTTTCACCGGCAGCAGACTCTACAAGGTTTTTTGCAGAATCCGCAATAACCCCTGCGGGGAAAGACGCAGAAATTTCCACACTGCCACCTTCCAGAAATTTAAACAGGCGCTTGGCGTGTTCTTTTTCCTGGTCAGCGGTTTCTGTAAAAATTTGGAAAACTTCTACCAAACCTTCTTTTTTGGCAGCACTTGCATAATAGGTATAACGGTTGCGAGCCTGGGATTCACCAGCAAAAGCGGTGAGAATATTAGTTTCTGTACGGGTGCCTTTTAATGATTTCATAGGTATTCTCCTCATAAGGTTGAAGTTCCGGGGGTTCATAAACATGGGCAATTGCCGTATTCCCCCGGCAGGAGTCAGAGAACAGGATCAGGACGCAACAGCGACCGGGGTTTCATATTGTTGGGCAGCACGAAGACAGGCAGAACAAAGCCCTTCGTATTCAATACGGGCGTTAAGAATAGAAAAATCTTCCGCAAAAACGCGGGCATCCTGCCCAATGGGCATTTCAGCCGCGCCGCCTGTAACATCCGCCACTTTCCCACAAACCACACATTTTACGTGTCCATGGGGGTGGGTGTTACCATCAAACCTGCGTATGGAACCAGCAAGCTCCATTTTCTGCACCTGGCCCACGCTAGCCAAAAAATCCAGATTGCGGTATATTGTTCCCAGACTGATGTTAGGCAGGCGCTTACGCACCATTTCGTAAAGTTCTTCCGCTGTAGGGTGGGTTTTCACCTTACACAGCTCTTCCAGTATAAAAGCCCGCTGACGTGTCAAACGGGTGGCTTTAGCGGCTTCTCCGCTATTTCTTGCATGTAATGGTTTCTTCATGCGTATTCCCCACTGTTCACTTTCAGGAAAAATTATCAATAAACCTCCCCTTTGTCAACCACCTACCGAGGTAAAAAATATGCTTATTATCCAAAATGTTACATGGTTGAACCCAGAAGACAACAGCCTCACCCACGGCACCTTGCGTGTTGAGCAAGGGCCATTTGGGGGCGTGGAATGGGTGGAAGCGCAGGCTGCCCAAAACGCGGCTCCGCATGAAGTTTTTGATGCAAAAGGCCTTTTGGCTACACGGGCTTTTGCCATAGGCCACCACCACATTTATTCCGCACTTTCCCGTGGTATGCCCCCTGCCAAAGCGCCAACAAACACGTTTTTGGAAATACTGGAAAACATCTGGTGGCGGCTGGATAAAAATCTGGACGAAGAAATGGTGCAGGCCAGCGCATTAGCCGCTGCCATTCAGGCGGCAAGAGCCGGCACTTCTTTTATTATTGACCACCATTCTGCCCCTTTTACCTTGCGTAAAAATGGCCCTTCCTGTCTGGAAACTATAGCGCAGGTTTTTGAAAAAGTGGGCCTTGGGCATCTTTTATGTTACGAACTCTCGTGCAGGGATGGGCAAAACGTGGTGGAGCAGGGTCTGGCAGACACAGAACATTACCTGTCTTCCGGCCGTAAAGGCCATGTGGGCCTGCACGCTTCTTTTACTGTGGACAATTCCCTGCTGCAAAAAGCCGCAGATCTGGCCCAAAAATACAACACAGGCCTGCACATCCATGTGGCGGAATCTGCATACGATGAAACACATTGCCGCGCCACCTATGGTGTATCTGTGATGGAACGCCTTGCCGCAACCGGCATGCTGGATACCCCCAAAACCCTTCTGGGCCACTGCGTCCATTTGGAAAAAAAAGAACGCGCCCTGTTATCCGCTTCTGCCTGTTATGTGGTTTCGTGCGTGGAAAGTAATTTGAATAATAATGTCGGCCTTGGGCATTATGCCGATTTACCGCGTGTGATACTGGGAACAGATGGTCTGCACGGGGATATGCTGCGCAGTGCCCAGTACGCATATTTTTGCCAGGGCCTTGCAGAAGGCAAAGCAAACACCCATGCCATACTCAAACGCCTGCAGGCCACCCATGACCATATTGCCGCCCACCATGCCCCGGGCGATTCTGCCAATAATATGGTGTTTTTTGCGTACCCCTCCCCCACACCTTTTACATCCCAAAATGCGGAAGGCCATATATTCTACGGTTTACAGGCCGCCTATGTGCATTCCCTTATTTGTCAGGGGAAGTTTGTTTTAAAAAATAATAAATTCCAAACAATTGACGAAAAAGCGGCCCTGGCCTTTGCCAATGAACAGGCGCAAAGACTGTGGGCCAAAATGGCCTAAAATCTTACATAACACGCAAGGTAATAGTATGGATCAGGTACTTGTTCTTCACGCCACATTTGCCAATGGCACAAAAGGCGCCCTTTTGACAGAAGGGGAAAAAATTCTGGCCATTGGCCCGGAAAATCAGGTTCTCCCTCTGGCCCACCCAGATGCCACCGTAGTGGATGCCAAAGGGCAATACCTTTTACCCGGCGGGGTAGACGCCCACACCCACCTGAACCTGCAAATAGGGCAAAACAAAGTTGTGGATGGTTTTAAAAACGGCTCTATGGCGGCGCTTTACGGGGGCACCACCACTGTTATTGAACACCCGGGCTTTTATGAGGGCCCGGAGGCTTTTGATCTTTTTACCCAAATAAACCATTATCACGCACAGGTGCAGGCAGAAGGCTGCTACACAGATTATGCGTTTCACCTTGTTTTCCAGCCTTCTTCAGACACGGAAAGCCCGGAAATATGGGCCCAGCCCGCACAAATTCAGGCAGCGACAGATGCCGGGTATACAAGCGGCAAAGCGTATACCACCTATTCCGGCAAATTGTCGGATGCCCACCTCTTGCGCCTTATGGAAAAAATGGCAGAAGCCGGCTGCCTGCTCACTGTCCATGCAGAAAATGACGCAATACCGTTTTTTTTACAAAAACACCTTTCCGCCCAAAACCCTTTCTCCCATGCGCTTTCTCGTCCGCCACTCTGCGAGGCGGAAGCTGTGGAGCGTATTCTAAGTCTTGCCTATGTGGCAGGGTGTGATGTATACTTTGTCCACCTTTCCACAGCAGAAGGACTGGACGCTGTAAAACGCGGCAGAGACAGGGGGCAGAAGGTATATGCGGAAACCTGTACCCATCACCTTTTGTTACATGAAGATTTGTATAAAGGCCCCCATGGTCGCGCGTTTATATGTTCGCCCCCTCTGCGTGCAGCGCGCCATCAAAAGGCTTTGTGGCAAGGTCTTGCAAGTGGGGATATTGACGTGGTGGCAACAGACCACTGCGCTTTCTCTCTTGCGCAGAAAAACGCCGCGTCCCACGTTTTTGCCTGCCCCGGTGGCCTGCACGGGGTAGATACGCGGATACCCCTGCTCTTTACATACGGTGTTCAGCAAGGCAAAATTTCACTTCCCCGCATGGTGGAACTGGTTGCCACAAACCCGGCCTCCATTTTTGGTTTGCCCCAAAAAGGCCGTCTTGCACCCGGTGCAGACGCAGATTTTTTTGTGCTGGATACCAACACCCAAGCGCCCAGCTTTGATTTTTATGACACAAAGCCTTACGCAAGTCTTCCTGTGCTTCCTGCGGCATGGCCTCGCCTGCTTTTTTTGCGCGGTACAATGTATATTGCGGATGGCTGTTTACAAAACAGGCCAGCTTCTGGCTGTTTCCTGAAAAGGAGCCGGTATGTCCCCTTCTTCCCTGCCCAGTGACCGTTTTTACCCTCTGGATGCTGAATTTATTATACGCGCCCTTTTGCTTGCGTATAAAGACCCTGAGCATTTTGCCTTTTTTGGCGTCCCGGGTGTAGGGCGTTTTATGCCCCAGAAAACGGACCCTTTCCGTACAGAGCGCTATGGAAAAACACTGGAAACGCCTCTTGGCCTTGCTGCCGGCCCGCATACCCAGCTTGCCCAAAATATTATTTCCGGCTACCTGACGGGCGCGCGGTATTTTGAGCTGAAAACCGTACAGGAAAACGATACCCTTTCGCTTACCAAACCGTGCATCCATGCCCGGCATGAAGGGTTTAATGTTGAGTTTTCGCAGGAGCTTACCCTCAAACAGTCCTTGGCGGAATACCAGAAGGCGTATATATTCCTCCATATTATCCAACAAATGATAGGGCATGAAGCATGCGAAAATGGCCCTGGCTTTTTGTTTAATATGAGCGCAGGGTATACGCTGGACGGCATTAAAAGCCCCACTATGACGGCCTTTTTCCAGGGCATGGCCAATGCCACAGATACCATACATACCTACAGGGAAAACCTGAGCCGCTATTACCCACCTCTTGCCACCATGGCTATAGACCCCTGCGTGTCGGACAGTGTCACCCTTTCCACCATGCACGGTTGCCCGCCGGAAGAAATTGGACGTATCGCACGGTATTTTATGGAAGACCTGGGCCTGCACACCACCATAAAACTTAACCCCACCCTGCTTGGGGCCCAGAATGTGCGTACAATACTGGGCAATTTGGGCTATACCCACACCATACCTGACTCTGCCTTTGAACACGACATGCAGTTTGACGACGCTGTGGCGCTTATCCGCGAATTGCAGACTGTGTCCCAAAAAACCGGTAAAGAATTCCACGTTAAACTTTCCAATACCCTGCAAGTATTAAACAATGGCCTGTTTGCCCCAGAGGAAACAAGCATGTACATGAGTGGCCGGCCTCTTTACCCGGTTGCCATGGCACTGGCAAGCCGTATACAGCAAGAATTTAATGGCAGTCTGGATATTTCTTACTGCGGCGGGCTGGATGCGTACAACAGCGCGCAGGCTCTGGCAGCAGGCCTTGCCCCCCTGACATACTGCACAGATCTTTTACGCCCGGGCGGGTACACACGCCTTTTAAGCAGTCTGGATGCCATACAGACTGCCATGCAAAACTCCCAAACCACAAGCCTTGCGGAATTTGCCCCACAGCAAACCCGTTTGCAGCGCCTGCAGGAAGAAGCCGCGCAGGCCGCAAAACCGGGGAATCGTTATAACCAGAAAAACTTTATCAAAACACGCAGTATTAAGCGTGTTCTGCCTGTTTTTGACTGCGCCGTAGCACCCTGCCATTATATTTGCCCCACCATGCAAAATCAGCCAGAATATTTGGATTTTTTTTCGCACAATAATGACCATAATGCCCGCAAATCTTTATTGGCCAGCAATGCCCTGCACCATACACAGGCGGAATTTTGCGACAACATATGCCGCCATTCCTGCGAAAAAGCCTGCTCCCGTTCGCTTATGGAACGGCCTGTTAATATACACGATATACGTTTTTTTGTGCAGAGCATTCCCCCCATTTACCCGTTCCACTACCCGCATACAGAAGTATGGGTGGCAGGCGCGGGTTTTTCCGGCCTGATGACGGCTGCCATGCTGTTTTTTGCCGGTCTGCGTGTTATCCTGCTGGAAACAGACTGGGAAGCCCGCAAAGCGGCTGCAGGCCCTCTGGGTGCGGCCATGCAAAAGGATATGGACGCCCTTACCCATCAGGGTATGCTGGTGACAGATGACCTTTCCCTTGTGCAGCAGGCAAAACCGTACGCACATATTTTCCTTTCCGCAGAAGCGCCGGAAGGTATCCAGCAATACCTGGAGCGCTCACCCGATGCCTGCATTTATGGCAATACCCCTTCCGCAGGCCCGGCTTCCTTTGCTAACAGCCTGTTTGAGGCCCAAATGGTTGTAGCCGGTATACTGACAAACAGTAATATCCCCCTGCGTGACTACAGCATGCCCACACGCGACCCCATCAAAACCCTGTATAAACGCCTGAAAACACGGCCCGATGCCAGAGAAACAGCAGAACCCATCCGCAGTCTGGCAGACGCCAGAAAAGAATCTACCCGCTGTTTGGGCTGTGACCTTGCCTGCGCCAACTGCGTGCAGGTTTGCCCCAACAGGGCTCTTATCCCCATGCCGCGCCTTGCTGTGCCTGTACCTCTGTACCGTGTATTCCCGGATGCCCACCCGCAACAGGAAGGACAGATGGAATGCCATGAGGCTGTCCAGATTATCCGGATGGGCGATGTATGTAATGAATGCGGCAACTGCGCCCAGGTTTGCCCTTCTTCCGGCCTGCCGTATAAAGATAAGGCGTCTGTGTATTTCCAGTCGGAAAGTTTTTCCAGCGCAGACAAGGGCTTTTTTTTCACCAAAGCCGCCTGTATGGCCTACAAGGACGGGGAATACACAGCCATGCTAAGCAAAGCAAAAGGCAGTGACCTTATTTATGTGGCGGATGAAAACATAAGCGCCGCATTTGAAAGTTCTACGCTGGCTCTTGTTTCCTGCACCGTGCATAACACCCGTGAAGATTCCATTCTGCTGGAAAAAGCGGCTCTTATGCTTATGGTGTATGGCCTGACACGGCCTTTGCAGGAAATTCTGCTGGGCAGAGAATAAAATGTGTATCACCCAAAAGGAACACTTAATTACGTCCTGCTCTGTGTGGCAAGCCGATTAAATGCCAGATTTATACACAAAACGAGGCATACGGGCACCATTTGCAGCCTGTATGCGCCTCTGTTAAACTTTCCGCCTGCCTGTGGAAAGGAAAAACAGGCGTATAGTACAGGCAGGAAAATAAAAAACGCATAAGGGCAGGCACGCAGACTTCCAGGCGGAAAACCCGTTCCGCATCCGGCACATCCCCCAGAAAAAACAATTCCGCGCTTTTTTCCTGTAATTCCACAAACGCGGCATCCAGTGGCCTATGCCCGGCAAGGGTATAGACATACAAATAAAACGGCAGCTGCAGGCTACTGGCAGGCACATGCCGCAAAAGCTGCATATCTTCCAAACAAAAGGCAGGCAGGGGATCTGCGTTAAAAAGCAGCACCCGTTGCCAGAATATGGCCATTTCTTCCGGCATGGAGGGAATATCCGCCTCTGTATGCGGCCAGAAATTTTCTGACACATCTGGCACAGTGCCTGTTTTATAATCCAAAATCACAAGGCCCGTCCTGTTTCCCCCTTCTGTTTCCATACAGCGCTCATCCACTCTGTCCAGTTTCCCGTGGATAAAAAAGGGCGAAGGAAAACACGGCAAAGCCACACGCAGGCTTTCTTCTACAGCGATAGGGGTAACACGGCCGGCATCCGCCAGTGAATCCAAAGCCCGGGCAAAATTTTCAAAACGTAAAACAGCGTTTTCCTCCAGCATAAAACGGCTTATGGCGGGCAAATGTTCCAAAAGAGTCTGCTCAGACACTGCCTGCATAAAAACATTCTGCACATCGTGCGCCTTAACATCTTGCGCGTGCAGGGGTTTACCTAAAAGAGGCGCAAACACGGTTGCCAGCGCTGTGTGGGCAGCGTCCCCCACCCCGCGAGGGTCATTTTCTTCCACAATAGTATCCGGGGCTTTAATACGGGCAAGGCGCTCATAAAAAAAACGGGCCGGGCATGTTACATACACCGCAAGAGCGGTTTCAGAAAGGCCTTTTTCTAAAAGGGATAATAAAGCCGCGTGGGCTGTGGGTGTGCGGGGCAATGCCTCCTGCTCCTGCCGTGCGGAAAGAGTAAGGGGCAAAACGGCCTGTCTGAGAGGTTCCTGCCCTTTATGCAGGCGCGCGCCTTTTTGTTTTTCCCATTCCCAGATAAGGGCTTCCACAAAACGCGAAGGGATTTTTTTGCTGTCCAAGAGGCCCTTGCTTTCCACACCCTCCTGCCAGTATAAAAACGCGCTTTTACTTGGGGCCAGAATCCCGTAAAACGTATGGGCCATAAGATTTTCCCGCAAAAAAGCAGGGGGCAGGCCCAGCAAAAGGCGCAAACTTTCCGGCACTAAAGGGTCAGGTGCGGGGGAAGCGGGCCATGTATCTTCTTCCATACCCAGAAAAAACACATACTCAAAACGCAGTAAACGCGCTTCCAGCGGGCCAAGTACCTGCACACCTGTAAGAGGCTCTGCCTCAAAAGGCACCCTGCCAGCTTCCAAAAGGCGGCGCACCAAAACCACAAGGGTTTGACGCGGCAGTTTTTCCTGCATAAGACTGGGGGCTTCCAGTGCCGGGATAAGGGTTTGCCACAGGTAATATAATACTTCTGAATCCAGAGAAGGGCGGTTTTGTGCAAATGGCGCAAAGGTATGCAAAAGCCTGGCTATACCCCGTAAAATACGGGCCATATCCGCCAATGTCTGCGCCTTTGCGGGTTCTTCAAAACAGAGAGAAAAAAGCTGCGCCAGAAAATCCGCCGCCATTTTACGGGCACATGCAGGCTGGGTGTTGTGTTGTGCGGGTGTGTTATCCTCACCTGCTACACGCACCGCGCCCACCTCACCTACTACGCGGACAAGATCTGCCGGATTTTTATACGGGGCGCCCTCCTGCAGCATTTTTTCTGCCGGGAAAAGAAATTCGCCCAAATTTGCCAGATTATCCAGATTACCCAGATTTTCGGGGCTTGCTGTTCCCGTTTCTGCAGAAAAAAAGCCTTCTTCCCCCTCCTCCTGTACCAGTGGCGTGAGAGAAAGCGCGCGGATAAAAGGATGGCGCAAAAAATGGGTGAGCTGGGTATGGTACACAAGCCCGTTTTTGCCGGATACCATAGCGGAGAGGATAATTTCCACAAGGCGGGCCATACGGGAACGCACAAGCGGATAGCCCATGGAGATATTCACTTCTTCTACCGGCAAATAATGCAATAGCGGGGTGAGTTGGGTGGGGTCTGGTAAAATAAAGGCCACCTGGGCGTCTGCTTCTGCCTGGTGGACAGGCACATCCAGCAGGGGTAACGCGTCTTCCTGCATCTGGGCAAGTTCCGAATGCAGGTCATACCCCGCAAAAAAGTGGATTTTGCCAAGATCTGCCGCAAAGTTTGCGCCAAAACCTGCTGTGTCTGGGCTTTGTGTGTTATCCGCCAGAGAAATAACCTCTGCCTGCCAGTTTTTTGCCCATACAACATGGGGATCTGGCTCCGCAATGTGGAAAGGCACTTTGGGCAAAAAAGCGTCCGTGTGCATAAGAATATGCGCCCCCGCTTTCCACAGGCGGGAAAAAAAGACAGACTCCGTGGCGGAAGGCGCGACAAAGCCTGCCAGAATAACGCGGCTGTCCGCAAGAAAGGGGGGTAAATTGGGGCTGTTTTGCGCATATTCTGCGCATGCCGCGGCCATACGTCCCGCGGTGGAATAGCCGCGCTGTACAAGCAAAATATGCCAGGCCCGCTGGATAGCCCCCAGATGGCGGCATAAAGCACCCGCCAGTTCTTTGCCTGCGGGGCTGTCTTCTGCCCATGGGGAGCTTTCTTCTTCATACAATGGCGCTATATCCCATGGCAAATCTAAAGGTATAAAAACACGTTGGTTATCGCATTCCTCCAGAAATGTTAGCAGTTTTTCGCCCCAGTAGAAAAACGTTTCCCAAGCCAGACTCTCCGGTTTAAACAGCCCGCCCCCGGCTTCTTTTTGCACCCACTGGACAGCCTGCCGCACCAGAGCCACACCTTCCAGATGCGGCACCTGCGGGTAAACCATTTTGTTTTCCTGCACACTCCATTCCATGTGCGCGCGAGCCATAGCTTCCCGTACCGTAAATATAACAGGGACAGGCAAAGGCTTTTGTTTTTCCCGGGCCAAACGGTGAAGCCGCTCTTTTACATACCGCCGGGGTCGCTCATGGGGAAACACAAGTACCACACGTTTTGGGCCACTCCCCCCAAACGAGGATTCTGGTTGCTGTAAAAACCGCACCATCTCTAAAAGGGCGCCCAGAAAATCCTGTTTTTGCGGCAGAGCCAAAAAAGGCGGGCAAGCGCACGCGGGCAGCAGGGCAGACAATGTATATGGCGGCATACTTATTCCCCCCCAATATCACAAAACGTGCGCGCATCCAAATACACAAGTGTGGCAGACACACGGGTTTTTTCCACCCCCATGGCCTGCGCCACAAGCTCTCTGTATGTTTCTACCTGCGCCACATGCGAGGCTAAAGGCAAATGCGCGCCATAACTGCCTGTTTTATAATCCACCACACGCCAGCCGTCTTTTTCTTCTACCAGTAAATCCAGCCTGTATTCCTTTCCCTGCATGTTGATAAAACTTTCTTCCGGATGCCCGTGTTGCAGCCATTCCGCGGCCTGTGGTGTACGGAGAAACCAGTCAAGAGCGGCCTGTTCACAAGGCTGGGAAAAAACAGAGGTCTCCTGCGGTAAAAAAGTACCCATAAGACCAAGGGACTCCAGCTGCGCGTGTATAGCAAGGCCGCGTTCTCTGGCCTGAAGGACCGCGGGTGGGGTATCCTCTTCCTGCAAAAAACGGCCAAAATTCCCTTTGCGTACACGAAGACGCGGCAAAGGGGAAAAAGAAAAAACAGGGGGGGACAAAAGAGTGTGCGAGGCATTTGGGGGTGATACTGCCATACCTGCCTGGGTATTGGCCTGGGTATTGGCCTGGGTATTGGCCTGGGTATCTGGGGTATTCGGGATATTCGGGGTATTCGGGCCCATAGTCGCTTTGACCGGATTTTCTTCCGCCTCCAGCCCCATTGCCTCCAGATGGTTTTTAACCGCTTTGCTTAAAGCATAGGGAGTTTTTTCCCCTTTGCTGTTTTCCGTACCACTCAGCCAGAAAAACAATTCTTTTTCCGCGCGGGTAAAAGCCACATACAGCAAATTCAGGGCTTCTGTTGCCTCGCGTGTTTTCCGTTTGTAATACGGCTCACCAAGGCAGGCCTTTAAGCGGCAAACAACGGATAAACCTTCCACCTCATGCAAAACAAGGTTTGTCTGGCCTTTACCCCCTTCCAGAAAAGGCACAAGCACCACAGGGAACTCCAGCCCCTTGGCTTTATGCATGGTCATAAGGCGCACAGCCCCTGCGTGTTCCGGTAATGGGGTTTTTTCCTCATCCCCGTGCGCCTCCCAAAATTCCAGAAAAGAAGGGATATCCAGACAGCCTGCTTCTTCCGCTTTATGGCATACTTCCAGAAGGCGCAGACAAAACACCATATTTTCCGGGAATCTTTGGGGAATATCCCATAGATGGAGCGCTATACGCAAGGCTGTATACGGGCTGGAAGAAGCAAAAAGCGGCACCAGATACTGCGCCCAAAAGGCGGGGTATTCCAACGCAAAGGCCTGCGCAAGGGATGTACGGCGGGGCTTTGCCAAAAATTCCACACAGGCTTCCCGTGTCCAGGAGGGCAGGTTATCCGCACCAGCAGAGTTTGCCTGCCCGGCCTGCGGCCCAGCCAAAGGCAGCAGGGGGCCACACAAAAGCGCGGCAAACGCCATATCATGCCGGTGGTTTTCCAAAAACCGCAATAAATCTGTCAGCTGGCACACCACAGGGGAAGCGTTAAGCGCAAGGGCCCCTTCCGTGATCACAGGCAGGCCCACTGCCAGCAAAGCCCGCGTTAAAACACGCAGCTGGCTATTGGTACGCGCAAGAATACATATATCCCCCGGGGAATACCCCTGGGCCACCAGTTGTTGCACACGGCCCACCACTTCCTGCACCACCAGAGTTCTGGTATGCTCCGCATTGTGGCCGTACACTTCCGCAAATCCTGTATAGCCGCCTGTTTTTTCCGGGTGTGGAACCTGCAGGCATGTGCTGTACATAGCCGCCACTTCCCGGGCTTTTTCCACAAGAAATTCTGGCACAGCCTCGCTTGCGGTTGTCCCGCAGGCTGTTTCCAGCCAGCTTTGCGCCACCGCAATATCTGCAAGGCGCGAAAAAAAGCGGTTGTTCCATTCCACAATACCCGGGGCACTGCGCCAGTTTTGTTCCAGCACAACAGATTCCGCCCCAAAATGGGCCCCAATGGCCGGCAGAAGAGAAGCGTCCCCCCCGCGCCAACTATAAATAGCCTGTTTCCCATCCCCTACAGAAAGAAAACTGCCCCCATTGGCCAGCACTTCATCCCCAAGGGCAATCAGGCTGATCCACTGGTCAGACCCTGTGTCCTGCGCTTCATCCAGTAAAATATGCTGAAAACGGGCGCCCAGCCGGAACACAAGCTCTGCCATAGGGCTGGCGCTTATTTCATTGGGCGCGCCAATAAGCTGGGCCACCATGGGCGCCACCAAAAACGCAAGGGTTTTGCCTTGCTCCGCCTCCCATAGGGGCAAAAAAGCAAGGCTGGCCATGGCTATATCCGCAAAAGGCAACACTTCCAGCGCATCCTGAAGCGGATCAACCGACTCATCCGCCCGTTCCGCCGCCTGCCTGAGGGCAGCAAATGCCTCTGTCGCGGCTTCACTTGGCTGGGCAGAGGCCTTGTTAAGGGGCAAATTTTCCCGTAAAAAAAACTTGCTTAGGGGAATTTTTTCCTGCGGACTTTTGCACGATGTTTTTTGCAGGGCATCCACACAACCCGCATGGACAGCCAAACCTTCCGCGCGTATCAGGGCCAGCAAACTGGCAGAATTTTGGATAACATCCTGCCGGATTTTTTTGAGTTTTTCTAAAATAACATCAACAGGCGCAAAAAAGGCCTTTTCCCCCTGCAAAGCCTGCGTAAAATGGAAAGGGGCAACTTCCACCGCTTTTTCCGCCAAAAGAGACATCAGGTCTGTCACCGTGTCTTCCAGACTTTTTTTAGGCAAAAACCCTTTGACCCTGTTAATATTGGCGTTTTCACGCGCGGCTTTATGCCAGAGTGCCGCTTCCTCCCCCTGTTTTTCCCAGGCATCTTCCGCAAAACGTGCCAGTAATTCCCGGAAAATCTCTTTTTCCTCAAATTCCGCATCCTGCTGTGGGCTTTGGCCCAGGGAAAGCGCAAAAAGGTGCACAATACCATGCAAAAGGCTGTCAATAGTACGGATACCCAGCGTGTGGTACAAGCGCAAAAAACGGGCCACAGATTCGGCGGCTTTTTCCTGTTCCCAGACAGCCAGGGTTTGCGGATTTTTCTCCAGCCCCAGGCTTATATCTTTTAAAAGCCCCAGCACCCGCTCCTTCATTTCTGAAGCGGCTTTATTGGTGAATGTTATAGCCAGAATCTGGGCAAAATCCGCCCCACGTCCCAAAAGGCGCACAACCTCATGGGTCAGGGTGTAGGTTTTGCCTGACCCCGCAGACGCGTATACCTGCCGCGCCTGTGATTCACTCATGACGGAAGCATGCCTTTAAGGTGCACCTGACCTGTAGCCGCCAGCACAGAACGCCAGTAGCCGGAACGGATATCCATTTTGCGGCGCTGGAGTGTCACAAGAGGCAAGGGGATATGCACAAAACGGTCGGAAATTTTGGCTACCACCATGTTGGTTTTGCCCCCCATGGCTGCGTGCACAGCGTAACGCCCCAAAAATCCGCAATACACGCGGTCGTTTGCATTGGCCGGCACAGAACGGATGATATAACTGGGATCAATATATTTTATGGTGACAGGCATTTTTTTGGCTTCAAAATACCGTTTTATTTCCTGCTGCAAAAATATCCCAATATCCCCCAAAACCGGATTTCCCGAAGCGTCCACCTTGCCGGAGCTTTCCATACAATGCTGGCCTGCGCCTTCTGCCACCACAATAACCGCATGGGAGCGGCTTTTCAGGCGTTCTTCCAAAGCGGGCAAAAGGCCGCCCTCCCCTTCCAGAGTAAAGGGCGCTTCCGGCACCAGCACAAAATTGACCACACTTAAGGAAAGCGCCGCCTGCGCCGCAATAAAACCAGACTCCCGTCCCATCAGCTTAACAAGGCCAATGCCATTATGCACGCCAATAGCTTCCGTATGCGCGCAACTAAGCGCTAATGTGGCAGAGTCTACCGCTGTTTCAAACCCAAAGGACTGGGGCACAAAATTAATATCATTATCAATAGTTTTAGGTATGCCAATAACGGAAAGACGCATACCCCGCCTGTTAACCGCTTCCGCGATGCTGGAAGCGGCCTTCATGGAACCATCGCCCCCTATCACAAAAAGCATGCTGATATTCAGCCGCTCCAGCGCGTCCACAATTTCTTCCGGGTCTTGCGGCCCGCGGGAAGTGCCAAGCAGGGTACCCCCCATATTGTGGATGTCCGACACTTTGGCCGGGGTAAGCTCCATAATATCATGCCGATACTTGGGGATAAAACCCTGAAGCCCATATTTAATACCAAGTACAGAAGCCACACCATACCCGTGGTAAGCTTCCATAACAATGGAACGGATAACATCATTAATACCCGGGCACAGCCCCCCACAGGTGACAATAGCCGCACGCACCTTCCCGGGGTCAAAATACAGCTTTTCCCTTGGGCCTGCCAATTCAAATTCCAGTATACGCCCTTCACCCAGATCTGTTTCCGAAAATTCTTTGTCCATATAAAATGGAACTTTGGTATCAGAAACAAAGGGGCCAATCCCCTGCGAAACAACTTTGGGAAGCCCGACTGAAAGGATAGTCGTATCTAACGTATCCGTATGGTTTTCCATACCATTCTCCTCAGGTATTAACGCTCTGTTTCACTCTCATCCGTCCGGTTGTCCGGCTCCTGCTCTCCATGTTTTGGCATAACAAAGGGTAAAACTTTGGCTTTTTTTTGCCGGGGACGTTCTGCCTCGCGTGTGGAACGCAGGGCATCTTCCACATAACTGTTCAGCTCTGTTTGCATGCCTTGGCCTGTCTGGCCGGCATTTGACGGGAAGGGGCGCACACGTTCTGCCCACAGTGTGTTAAACAGTCTGTTTTTCCACTGTTTGGCCTGTATAAAAGAAAAAATCAGCACAGCTTCCTGCCAGCGTTCTGTTGGCTCAAAATTCTGCACCTGGGCGGCGTATTTTTCCCATAATGCAGAAAACGACGCTTCATCCAATGCGTCCAACTGCCGGGCAAGTTTGATTAAAAGCTGTTCCATCGGAAGTTCCTTCTTTATGACGTGCCTTTATTGTACGGGATTTGTCAGAGAAGACAAGACCCCGGACTTGCCGGATAAAGGAAAAAACTGTAAAATACTTGGGGTTCAGTTTCTTTATCCGGTATAAAAGGCAGTGTATGGAAAATATTGTGCGTGTTATAGGCATTGACCCGGGCTCCGTCAACACGGGCTGGGGCATTATTGAAGAAAAATCCGGCGTCCTGCGTTTAATTGACGCCGGGGCTATACACAGCGCCGGACGGGGAAAGGAAAAAGATTTTTCCTCTCGCCTTGCCCATATTTTTTATGAACTCTGCGCTATTCTTGACCGCCATAAACCCACGGAAGCCGCGGTTGAACAGGTATTTGCCGCACAAAACGCTGCCACAGCCCTGAAACTTGGGCAGGCACGGGGGGTAAGTATAGCGGCTCTTGCAAGTTACAAACTGCCTATTGCGGATTATGAGCCCACTTTGGTGAAAAAATCCCTGGTAGGTGCAGGACGTGCGGAAAAAAGCCAGGTGGATTTTATGGTGCGCCAGATACTGGGTATTCCCAAAGATGCCCACGAAAACTGGAAAATGGACACCACAGACGCTTTGGGTGTGGCTATTTGCCACCTGAATATGCGCAGGTTTAAGGCACTGACTATGTGTAAATAATAGGTCTTTTAGGGCATTATCGTATGGCAACACGTTGCGATTCTTTAATGCTCTAAAAGAAAAAACTTGCCCTACTTGTCAGGGTTACCCATCAGGATTACTCGTCAGGGTTATTCTTCAGGGTTATTCTTCAGGGTTATTCGTCAGGGTTATTCTTCGAGGCCAAGCACCTGCCGTACTGTGCGGATAGACTGCTGGCGTTTGCGTGCGTCATCATTTTCGCCGCTGCTCCCGCCGCAATCCGGGTGGGTGTGGCTTTGCATACGCAGGTAGTGCAGGGGGGCGTGGTTAAATTTATGGGCCAGAGAAAGGGCCATTTGTTCTATGGCCTCGCGGGTGGCAACATCTACAGGGCCGTTACCGGCAAGGCGTTTTAGGGTGCGGGCCACTTCTGCCTGGGCCATAGCTTCCCCGCGTTTTACAATAGCCACCATGGTGGGCTGCATATCCATTTCTGCCAGCCAGGCGCCAAAAGCTTTGGTTTCTTCTTCCACTATACCGCGGGCTTTTTGGGCTTCGCTCTGGCGTTTGCCTACATTATCTTCCACAACTTCTTTTAAGTCGTCCAAATCATACACATACATGTTGTCCAGCTGGTTCACCTGCGGGTCAATATCACGCGGCATGGCAATATCAATAAGAAACATGGGGCGGTGTTTGCGTTTTTTTATAACAGCCTTCATGTCTTCCACACGCAAAATAAGGTCTGGCGCGCCTGTGGAGCTTATCACAATATCCGCAAGGACAAGCTGTTCAAAAAACGCGTCAAAAGGTATGGCCTCCCCCAACACACGGGCCGCAAGTTCTTCCGCGCGGGCAAAGGTGCGGTTAGTCACACAAAGGCGTTTAACACCTGCCTGCACAAGGTGCATGGCGGCAAGTTCCGCCATTTCTCCTGCGCCAATAAGCAGGGCTTCCCGCTCTGGCATATCGTCAAATATACGTTTGGCAAGTTCAACAGCCGCGTAACTTATAGAAACGGCACTGGAGGCAACGGCTGTTTCCGTGCGCACCCGTTTGGCCACATAAAAGGCCTTGTGCAGAAGTTTGCTGAGTATGGGCCCTGTAGCGCCCGCTTTGATGGAAAGCCTGTAGGCTTCTTTCAGCTGGCCCAAAATCTGGGGTTCACCAAGCACAAGGGAATCTAAGGAAGACGCCACAGAAAAAAGATGGGCGGCGGCTTCTAAATCCTGGTACTGGTAAGTATAGGGTTGCAGAGAAGACGGGGTTTCACCGCATGTGGTGGCCCATGTTTCCAAAGCAAGGCGGGCAGTATCCGCATGTTCCCCCACAACCATAATTTCCACGCGGTTACAGGTGGAAAGAATAAGCGATTCCCTGAAAATATGCTGGGGTAAAAGCCATGTTTCCGGATTAACGTATCCGGTAAGGGCAAAACGCTCCCGCACATCCACAGGCGCAGTTTTATGGTTAAGGCCAAGAAGAAAAATATGCGAAGCCATGGCCTACACCAGTAAATTATGATGGGTGGAAAAAAGGGTATTCACAACCAGCAAGGAAAACAGGGAAAGCAGGAACACAAAAATAGCCATACGCGCGGGCTTTTTACCGCACCAGCCAAGGGCTTCCCTCTGGTGGAACAAAACAGCGTACACAATAAGCACAAGCAGGGAAAACACTTCTTTGGCATCCCCGGTAAGAATAGCCCCCCACGCAAGACGTGCCCAGACAAAGCCCAGCAAAACACCCACAGCAAAAAGGGGGAAACCAAAACGGGTGGTAAAAGCGTTTATTTTATCTAAAAGGGCAAGGGAGGGTAAATCTTTTTGATGTTCCGTAAGCGGCGTTTTTTTCTTAATGGCTTTTTCCTGCCATAGAAACAAAAGGCCGGCCACAGCGCCAACAGCCATAAGCGCAAAGGCGGTAAACACAGCCCCAAGGTGTAATAAAAAAACTGGCCCGTAAAGAGAGGTTTCCGCCGCTGCGCCTGTTGTATTTTTGTTTAAAAGCACAAATAAAAGCAGAAAAAATGCAAAAGGGCTTGCGGCCAGAAGCAGGGTATCCATTTTCAGGCGCCACCAAACAAGCAAGCCCACGGCCATAAGCCCAAGGGCCAGAAAAAGCAGGTAGGATTCTCTGCCGCCAAAAAAGCCGCTGTTCAGGAGGGTAAGCACCCACACAGTATGCCCCGCAACACCGGCAAGACAAAAAACAAGACCCCAGCGGCCCAGACTTTTTTTGCGCGCAAGAAAACCAAGCGCAAGCAAAATACTTGCGCAGGCATAACAAAGAAGGGGGATTAACGCTATACCGGGCATTATAAGCATAATAGGCACACAGGAAGACGGGCAAAAAGCCCCGCCGTGTTAAAAAAGAAAAGACGATTCCAGCAAAGGCGCAAGACGCGCCCAAACGCTACGCCCTTCTTTATACGAAATTGCGCACGCCTGTGCAAGTATCCTTTTGCAGGTTTCCACGTTTTTTTCCTGCAGGGCCTGGGTAAGGTTTTCTGCGTAGATACCCTGGGAAAGAAGGCGAAAAAACGCCCCGTTTTCCTCACTTTTTTCCGCAAGGGACAAAACAGGTTCTCGCAAAACACCCAAAAAATCCACAAGCTGCTCTTTTTCCGCATAATTTGTATCCAGCCAATTTTCCAGTTCTTTTTTAAAAGAGCGGGTAAAAGCCGGGCTTTTGCCCGCTGTAGAAATAGCAAGGGTCAAAGAGCCGCGGTTTATATGAGACGGCACAAAAAAATCACTTTCCGCGGGGTTATCCGCAATATTACATAAAATATTGCGGGTGTGGCAAAGGCTGGCAATGTGGGCATTCAGGTCTGTCTTGCCACTTGCGGCAAAAACTAACCGGCAATTTGTAAGGTCGTTTTCATGAAACTCCCTGTTTTCAAAGCAAAAACAGGCATTGCCGATAAATTCTTCTATTTCTTTTGGCCTTCTGGTATCAAGCACAAGCACAAAGGCCCCTGCTTTTAAAAGGGTAGCAATTTTACGGCAGCCAACAGCTCCGGCGCCTACAACCAGGCACTTTTCACCCTGCAAAGAAAGAAACAAAGGATAATGTTGCATAAAAAAGAGCTTGCGCTTTTTGGGGAGAGAGGATAAAGAAGAGAGCTGTCGGGATGTGGCTCAGTCTGGTAGAGTACAGCGTTCGGGACGCTGGGGCC
>CAZJOG010000008.1:0-28068 GCA_964547565.1 uncultured Desulfovibrionaceae bacterium | reverse complement strand
CCCCCCCCCCCCCCCCCCAAAAAAATATGCCTCACAGGCATGGCGAAGCCATGGCTGTGAGGTATAGAGAGTATTTTTTTATTTTTATTCTTCCACAGGGGTGGGGTCTGCCGCAGGTGCAGCAGGTGCAGCCACGGGTTTTGCTTCGCCTGCGAGGGATTTATCTTCGGAGACGATAGAGACTGTGAAAGCGGGTACAACGTCGGCGTGAAGGCGGACGCGCACTTCGTGTTTCCCGAGGTGTCGGATGGGGCTGTCGAGCAGGATACGGCGGCGGTCCACTTCAATACCCTGGGCCATAAGGGCGTCGGCTATCATATTGGTGGTAACAGAGCCGTAGAGCTTATCATTTTCGCCCACGCGCATGGCAATAACCACTTCTGCGCCTTCGATTTTAGCGCCGAGGCTGTGGGCATCGGAGCGCAGGGCATCCATACGGGCCTGGAGTTTTTTCTTTTCCAGCTCAAAGACTTTGAGATTAGAAGGGGTGGCGAGCATGGCCAGACCTTGGGGGACAAGGTAGTTGCGGCCGTAGCCAGCTTTCACGGAAACTACGTCGCCGAGATGCCCCAGGTTTTCCACGTCAGCACGGAGGATAATTTTCATAGTATGCTCCTGGTGGCTAGATGGTGGTTTTTTTCTTTACATCACTGGCGTGAGCCGTGGTGTAAAACAGAAGGGCCATTTGGCGTGCGCGTTTAATTTCGCGGGTAAGCTGGCGCTGGTGTTTGGCGCAGGTGCCGGTGATACGACGGGCCACGATTTTCCCACGTTCGGTGAGAAAGTCGCGCAGCACTTCAGGGTGTTTGTAGTTAAGGGGGATATCCTTATCTGCGCAGAAGCGGCAGAATTTACGTCTGGGGGCGAACTTTTTACGGAAGGCCATTATGCCACCTCCTCTGTTTGAACGTCGCTGTCTTCGTCAAGGCGAACGGTGATAAACTTGAACACACCGTCAGAAATACGGATAACGCGTTCCAGTTCTGCCACAAGGGTATTGGGCGCCATGTATTCAAGGCGAACATAATAGCCGCGCATTTGTTTTTGCACGGGGTAAGCAAGGTCACGCATGCCCCAGTGGTCTGCTACCAGCAGTTCCCCGTTTTCGCGGGAAATAACGCCAGTAAACGTAGCCAGCAGGGTTTCGCGCTCTTCAACCGTAAGCTCCGGCGAAAGCAGGAGCAGGGTTTCCATTTTGCGCATAAAAAGTCTCCTTTTGGGCAAATTGGCCCGCTCCACACGGAGCGAGCAAGGTGAACCTGAACAATTAACGCAAACAACCAGTCTTGTCAAGCAAAGACATAGTCTGGTGTTTACTTGCAAAAGGAAACACTAGACAGTGCTTGTATGCAGATACTTGCCCAGCACTTCGTACAGGTAGGCGGGGTCAAAGGGCTTGGTGATATAGTCATTCATGCCGGCGCCCAGGCTTTTGTCGCGGTCAGAGTTCATGGCGTGGGCGGTCATGGCGATAATGGGCAGTTCTTCTTTGGTTTTCCAGCTGCGGATACGGGCTGTGGCTTCCATGCCGTCCATCACAGGCATTTGGATATCCATAAGGACAAGGTCAAAATTACCATTGCTCACGGCTTCTATAGCTTCTTTGCCATTTTGGGCCAGAACAATGGTAGCGCCTGTTTCTTCCAGAAGGGACATAGCGATAAGGCTGTTTATTTCATTGTCTTCCACAAGCAGGATATGGGAGCTGTGGAACTGGGGAATTTCCAGTTGGGCAACCTGGCTCGGGTTTTGCGGTAAGGGGGAAGGCTGACCTGCAAGGAAACCTGACTGGTCGGGGTCAAAGGGCGCTGACTGGCCCGAGGGGGAGGAATCGGAAAAAGCTGTATTGTCGGGGCTACGCATATCAATAGCTACAGCTTCCGGCTGGTCGGTTTTTTCTTCAAAAACGTGAATATCGCTGTCTTGTCTGTCAAAAGGAATAGTGAAAAAGAAGGTGGTGCCTTCGTTTTCTTCGCTTTCAAAGCGGATGCTGCCACCCATAGCCATAACAAGCTGTTTGCTTATGGCAAGGCCAAGGCCGGTGCCGCCAAAGCGCCGTGTGGTGGAGCCATCGGATTGGGAAAAAGGCTGGAACATACGGTTTTGCTGGTTGGTGGGTATGCCTATGCCTGTATCGCGTATAATAAATTCCAGCCGTACATGGCGTATGCCGTATTCTGCGCAACACACGCGCAGTTCTACACTGCCGTCACTGGTGAATTTAACGGCATTGCCTGTGATGTTAAGGAGAACCTGGCCAAGGCGCAGGGGGTCGCCCATTAACAAAAGGGGAACATCGGGGTTAATGCGGCAATGGAGGGAAACTCTTTTTTCCTGCGCTTTCAGCAAAAGAACATCGTACACGTTTTGCACAACTTCTTTCAGGGAGAAGGGGATAATTTCCACTTCCAGCTTATGGGCTTCAATTTTGGAGAAGTCCAAAATATCATTAATAATGCCCAAAAGGCTTTTGGCCGCTGTTTGCATTTTGGTGATATAGTCAAGCTGCTGGGGGGTGAGGTTTGTTTTTTGTGTCAGGTAGGTAAGGCCAATAATGGCGTTCATGGGGGTACGGATTTCGTGGCTCATATTAGCCAAAAATTCGCCCTTGGTGCGGTTGGCTTGTTCGGCCACGGCTATGGTATTTTTAAGGGAATTTACCATGCTGTACATATCGCGGCCAAGCTGCCCCAGTTCATCGTTGCGGCCAAGGCGCAAGGGGGCGTCCAGGGCGCCGCTTGTTACTTCGCTGGCGTACAGGGCAAGGCGGCGCACATCGCGTGTAAGGCGGGTGACCACAAGATAAATAACCACAACACCTGTAAGCAGGGAAAGCACAAGGGCCACAATGCCGTTACGCAGCAGGGTCTGGGCAGGGGCCAAAAGCACTTTTTCTTCTACAAATATAAGGGCTGTCCAGTTGCCGGAGAGGCGTGAAAAAGCAAGGTACTGGGCAACACCGTTTTCTTCTATTTCCAGCAGGCCGTCTGGTTGTTCTTTGATTTTACTGAACCATTCCTTGCCTGCAAAGCTGGTATTGAGTACAAGGGTATGGTCAATGGCGGCAAGCACGGTGCCACTTTCGCTCAGGATATACGCCTTGGCGGTGGGTAATGTTTCTACAGATTTGAGCGCACTATGGGAAATGGCGCATGTGCGTGCAGAGCCGGTCAGTGTGCCACGCACGCCGTTGTATTCTATGGGGCGGCATGCGGCGACAAGTGTTTCGCCTGTGATACGGCTGATAAATGGTTCAGAAAGGGTAAGGTTGTTGTGTTTAATAGTATTCTGGAACCAATCACGCATGGAAATATCCAGCGTACCCACAGCGCTGGGCATGGAGCAGGCAAGGGTTAAACCTTTATCACTGGTGGTATAAAATGTTTCGTATGTGCCTGCAACATTGGCCAGTTCCGTAAGCAGGGCATTGGCTTCCTGCACTTTACTCTGGCGTTTTTCCGGCGGGAAGGTATCCAGGATAAGTGTTTCCTGTATACTGGGAATACGGCTTGCAAGGGAGGTGTCTTCCAAAACGCGGCGCACCTGCACATCCACCATTTCTGCCAGAGAATGCACATTGGCTTCCAGGGCACTTTTTACAGATGTAGAAAGGGTGGAGATGGCAGTTTCCAGCACAAGCGCAAGGATAATACAAAAACAAAGCGCATATAAAAACGCGATTGGCAGAAAAATGCGTGAACGAAGCCCCAAACGCATAATAACCTCTGAAAATATGAAAAACTGCTTGTCCCCTGCGTATAGTAGAAAACTATTGCAGAAAATGGCAAGAATTTCCAAAAGACCCGTCTGGCTTGCGGTGATAGCGAAAGTAAATTTCGCCTGTTACCTGCAACAGACAGCCGCTCTTGCTGCCGAAAAGCATTTTGCGTGTATAACGGAATGCTTCCATCTTCCCGGGGAACAGCAGTATTCGTACTGCAAAATATTTCGCATATTATAACAAGATTCTCCAAAAGCGCAAGCGCTTTATTTTTTGGCTTGCATTTTGTGCTTGAATAGAAAAAGTTTTGAGTGTATATGGTAAGCCTTCTTTCTTTTTTAACTTGAGGAACAATACACCATGACCACGGATCCAGAAAAAAAACTGCACGTTTTTACAGAAAAAGATACATTTGCCAAACACCTTGGCATTGAAATTGTAAAAATGGAAGATGGGTACGCCGTAGTCTCCATGCCATTTGACGAAAGACACAAAAATGGCATGGGCCAGACGCATGGCGGCGCTATTTTTGCGTTGGCAGATATGTCTTTTGCGGCGGCTTCCAATGCGTATGACACCGTATGCGTGAATGCCCAGTCCAGTATTTCTTATATTGCCCCGGGCAGAGAAGGCCCACTCACAGGGGTGGCGCAGCGTGTGCATGAAGGCCGCAGGCTTGTGACCTATGAAGTAAAAATACACGACGCCACCCAAACCCTTGTGGCTATTGCCACCATCACGGGGTACCAGAAAAAAATCAGCTAGTATCTGCACACATAACCCCAGCCCCAAAAGGAAATTGTATGCCGTGCAAACCGGAAGGTAATCTTGAGGGGCTGAAGCCCAGCGAAACAAAGTCTCTCAACCGTCTTGCCACGCGGCGTTTTTTGCCCACAGGCGCTTTTAGTCTGGAGCAGGCCCGCGAGCTTGCGGCTGTTTCCCGTCTTATTGGCCGCCAGGTAGGGCTGGTGATAGACAGGCAGGGCCGCATAGAAAAACTGCTGGTGGGCACCCAGGGGGGGCTTACTATACCCCAGCTTGCGCGTCAGAAGGATGGGCGGCTCAGAGGCGTGCGTTTTTTGCACACCCATCTGAGTAACCTGGGGGACGGCGGGCTTTCCCGCGAAGATTTAATGGACCTTTTGTTCCTGCGTTTTGACAGCATGGATCTTTTGACTGTGGACGCTTTTGGCGCCCCTGTTTTTTTTCAGCATGCCTATTTACTGCCGGAAGCCTTGCGCGAAGACGCGGATACAGAGCCTTTTTTTGTTGGCCCTTTGGAAGCTTTTGAAAAAGTTGTCCAGCGTGGGGAAAATCTGGCGGAAGAAGCCCTGGCTTTGGAAGCAGAACTGGCGCGTGTACAGGAAGACGCCAAGAGTGCGGAAGAAAATATACGGGCGCTTTTGGTAAGTTTTTCCGATAAAAGCCGCGAGGAACAGGCCCGTAATCTGGAAGAACTGGCGGCTTTGGCCAAAACAGCGGATGTGGAGGTGCTGGGTTTTTTCAGCCAGCGTGTGCATGCTGGCAGAAATATGCTCAGTGAAAATAAACTGGCGGAACTGGAAGTCCACGCCCTGCAAACACGGGCAAACACCCTTTTGTTTGATGGTGAGCTTTCTATGGCGCAAATGCAAACCCTTGCGGAGCGCACAGAACGCCGTGTTTTGGACAGAACCCAGCTGATTTTAGATATTTTTGCGCGCCATGCCACAACAGGGGCGGGCAAACTTCAGGTAGAAATGGCCCAGCTTAAATACCGTTTGCCGCGTCTTGTGGGGCGGCACGGGGATATGGACAGGCTTATGGGCGGGCTGAGGGGCAAAGGCCTTGGGGAAACCAAGCTGGAGCTGGACAGAAGGCGTGTGCGCGAACGTATCAGCCGCATAAAAAAAGAGCTGGAGAGCTTACGGAAAAAACGTGCGGCCACACGCGGCCGCAGGGAACGGCAGAGTATACCTGTTATTGCGCTTGTGGGGTATACAAATGCCGGTAAATCCACACTGTTGAACACCCTGACAAAATCCGCCGTTTTGGCGGAAGATAAACTTTTTGCTACTCTTGACCCCAGTTCCCGCCGTTTGCGTTTCCCTAAAGAGCATGAATGCCTGCTTTCTGACACTGTGGGCTTTATCCGCGATCTTCCCAAAGAATTAAAAGAAGCGTTTGCCGCTACTTTGGAGGAATTGGAAAGCGCCAGCGCGCTTTTGCATGTGGTGGATGCCTCCCACCAGGAAGCGGAAAGGCAGATGCAGGCTGTGGAGTGTATTCTGGCAGATATGGAACTGCAGGCTGTGCCGTGTCTGACCCTTTTTAATAAGTGGGATATGACCCCACCGGAAACCCAGCTTACCCTGCTTACCCTGTACCCGTTTGCTGTGCCTGTTTCTGCGGCAACAGGCTATGGCCTGGAAAATGTGCTTGTACAGGTGGAAGAATGGATTTTTGAAGAGACAGGCAGAGTATACGGGAGCATAAGCATAGACGCCCCATTACAATAACGCAATAACACGGGATAAACAAAAAGACCATGCGGCACAGGTTTTTTCTGCGGCATGTTCAGCGGGTGTTAAGCAAAGGCTCTCAGGCTTGGGGGGTATTGCCTATGTGGAATGTAAGCGAGAAAATCTGGTGGAAAAAGTCCACATATTCCACAAATACATGATCCGGGACAGAAATACGGGCAGGGGCAAAATTCAGAATACCCTTAATGCCAGCTTCCACAAGTTGGGTGGCGGCGCGTTGGGCGCGTTCTGCCGGTGTGGTGATAATGCCTATCTCAATATTAAGAGCCGGCACTTTTTCAGGCAGGGTTTTGGAGCAGAAAATTTCATTGCCATACACATGTTCGCCAATTTTAAAGGGGTCGCAGTCAAAGGCGCCCACAATAGAAAAACCGCGGCGTCTGAATTCCTGGTGGTTAAGCAGGGCACGGCCAAGGTTACCTACGCCTACAAGGGCAGCGCGCCATTCTCTGTTGGCATGCAAGCAGGCTTTTATTTCTTCCAGCAGGTAATTAACATAGTACCCTACACCGCGCACGCCAAACTCGCCAAAATAGGCAAGGTCTTTGCGTACCTGGGAGGCGTTAACATCACACGCTTTGGCAAGTGGCTCAGAAGAAGTAATTTGTACGCCATCCTTTGCCATTGCCTCCAGAACCTGCATATAGGTAGTAAGGCGTTGCAGGGTAGCGGGGGGGATATGGTCACTTTTAAGGAATGCGTTCATAATTTCTCAAATGGGTTTTAAGGGAAGGGCGCAAGCCTTTTCTTTATAAAGAAAAGGCTGCGCCCGGGGGATGTTACATCTTCACAAAGAGGATGATAAGGTCAACAAGCAGGGCGTAAATACAAAGGGATTCCACAAAGGCCAGACCCAGAATCAGGGACTGGGAAATTTTCCCACTGGCGTCAGGGTTACGTGCGGTACCTTCGCAAGCGGCTTTAATGGCCATGCCCTGGGCAAGACCGCAACCAGCGGCTGCAATGGCAATACCAAGGGTAAGACCGAGAACGGTGATACCAAAGCTGTAAGAAGCCGGGTCACCATCAGCGGCAAAAGCCATTGTGGCAAAAGCCATCATAAAAACCACGTTCAGGGCCACAAGAATGAGTTTACGCATACGAACTCCTAAAAAATTATATTGTTGGGCCGAAAGGCCATTCCCCTAAAGTAAAGGCGTGTGTCGTATTGCACGGCCTAGTGGGCGTGTTCTACCGCGCCCTGGATATAAATCATGGCAAGAATAAACAGAATAAATGCCTGCAGTGATTTAGCCAAAAGGAACAGGAAGTAAATGGGCACTGTGCCAACAAGCACACCCACATAAATGCTGGCGCCAAAGCTAAAGAATATAAGCAGGGTCATTTCTTCGCCAAAAATATTCCCAAAAAGACGCAAAGACATGGAAAGCGGGCGCGCAAGGTGGGAAATAATTTCAATAGGGAACATAAGCGGGATAAGCGCTTTGTTAGAACCTGTGAAGTGGTTAACGTAGTGGGCGCCCCAGGACTTAATCCCTATGTAGTTATAATACAGGAACACAAAAAGGGCTATGGCCACAGTGGTGTTCAGGCTTGCGGTGGGGGCGTCGCATCCGGGGATAAGGCCCATAATGTTCATGCCAAACACAAAAATAAATATGCCTACAAGCAGGGGCACAAAGCGTTTCCCTTTGTCCCCCATATTGGAGAGAATAAAATTCTCCAGCGCCTCTATGAGGGCCTCAAAAATATTTTGCAGAGTCCCCGGCACGGTTTTGATGTTGCGTTTAATAACAAAGCCCACGGCAAACAGCACGGCCATGCCTACCCAGGTGTAAAAAACGTGTTTGAATTCCACCACCTGACCAAACAAGGTGATCTGGTTCATGTCAAAAATGGTGGAAAGTAAGAACGGATGTGGTAAACCTGCTGCCATAAACGCGCTCCTTAAAATACACAAAAAAGGCTGAAGACAAAAATTTCTTCATTCCAAATTCTTTGTGGAAAGCAGCAAAACAGGTGTCATAACAACGGTTAATGACAAACCTGCCACCAGGGCAAAAGGGGATGCCCCGCATTCCACAAGTGCTATGTACACTATTATTCCTGTAATGAAAAGCCTTAAATTTGACCGTATGAGCTGGGGAAGCACAAATTGGTGGGGTTGAGCGGTCGAAAAGCGTTGCAACACAAAGCTTGCAAGAGAATAAAAATTCCATGCGGAAAGTACGGCTCCTACCCCCAGCCAGAAAGGCCACTGGACAAAATAGGCGCTTATAACCCCCACACAAAAAAGAAAAACACTCACCAAGATAATGGCAAGCATAAGAAATCGTATGGATTTTATGTTAAATCCACGCGCTTGCAGTTTTTTATCCAGACCAGTTGTGAGGGAAAAAATATCCATTGTCTCGGTAAACGGGGTTATATGTTGTATCTGGCAGCAAAAAATTGAATGCCGAGGTTGCCAGCGCGCAGGTTATAATTTTTCTTCGTCTATTTTTTTCTGTTCTTTTTCCAGATAGCGTGCATCTGCAAAAACATTACGGAAGCCGGCCACAACACCCAGCAGTACACCAATGGCAGCGCACCACGGCCAACTGCCTAAAAGATAATCCAGCCCATAGCCCAGCGCGCCCCCTGCTATAGGGCCGGAAACCATGTGCAGGCCCATAACACTGGCTGTACCAAGCAGGCTGAAAGGGCCGGCGTGATCCTGTTTATCTTTTTTTTCCACAGGTTTAGCCTTGTATTTTGCGGTTTTTTGCGGGTAATACTTAGTGCTTGGGTTTTTGTACAACCTGTGCTATGTAACGCGCTGGCGCAAGCAGGTCAAGCCCTGATTACTCTAACCCAAAAAGAAGGTTGTTATGCCCATTCAAGATGGCAATACCGTTACCGTGCAGTACCGCGGAACCCTGACAGACGGCACCGAGTTTGATGCTTCCACGCCGGATTCTCCCCTCATTTTTACCATGGGCACGGAAAGCATGATACCCGGTTTTGAAAACGCCATTGCCGGCCGGGAAAAAGGCGACTTTATCACTGTTGTTATCCCGCCAGACCAGGCATATGGCGAGTACGATGAAAATTTGGTGTTTGATGTGCCGCGCGCCCAGGTACCCGCGCATATTAACCCTGAAGAAGGCCTGATGCTCCATGTTTCCACAGACCAGGGTGAGCTGGAAGTGATGATTATTGAAGTAACGGAGGAAGCCGTGACTTTGGATGCCAACCATCCTCTGGCGGGTGAACACCTTACATTTGAAATAACCGTGCAGGATGTGGAATAAAAGCGTCTGGCACAAAAGGGGGTCCGGGGTTTTTGTCCCGGGCAAAAAAATTTTCAAGGAGCCTTTCCATGCAACCCACGGAGTATTTTGCCTGTGCGGTTTTTGATGATGCTGCCATGGCCGCGCATTTGCCCAAATCTGTTTACAAATCCCTCTGCAAAACCATAAAGCAGGGGGAAAAACTGGACGCCGCGCTGGCGGATGTTGTGGCATGCGCCATGAAGGATTGGGCTATGGAGCGCGGGGCCACGCACTACACCCACGTGTTTTATCCTCTGACCGGCCTTTCTGCGGAAAAACACGACAGTTTTCTTACGCCGGATGGTCGCGGTGGCGCTATAGCGGAGTTCAGTGGTTCCATGCTTTCCAAAGGGGAAGCGGATGGCTCCAGTTTGCCATCCGGTGGTTTGCGTTCCACATTTGAAGCGCGGGGTTACACAGCGTGGGATGTCACCAGCCCGGCGTATCTTATGGAAAGTGACAATGGTATTGTGCTGTGTATACCCACGGTTTTTCTTTCCTGGACAGGGCTTGCGCTGGACAAAAAAACCCCGCTTTTGCGTTCTTCGCAGGCGCTTTCCAAACAGGTGGCACGTCTTTTGGCCCTTTTTGGGCAGGAAACAGCGTTACCTGTGCTTTCCAACGCGGGTTTGGAGCAGGAATATTTTCTTATAGACGCCTCGTTTATGGCTGGCCGGCCAGATTTGCTGGTTGCAGGCCGCTCTCTTTTTGGCGCCCGCCCGCCCAAGGGGCAGGAGTTTGAAGACCAGTATTATGGCGTTATCCCCAGCCGTGTGCTGGCTTTTATGGTAGATGCGGAAACAGAATTGTACAAGTTGGGTGTGCCCATTAAAACACGCCATAATGAAGCTGCGCCCAGCCAGTATGAAATTGCGCCTGTTTTTGAAACAGCCAATCTGGCGGCAGACCATAACCAGCTTGTGATGACTGTGCTGCGCCGTGTGGCCAAAAAACATAATCTGGCCTGCCTGCTGCATGAAAAACCTTTTGCCGGTATTAACGGCTCTGGCAAACATATTAATTATTCCCTGGGGAACGCGGAACTTGGCAATTTGTTTGACCCGGGCGAAACCCCCCATGACAATGCCCAGTTTCTGGTTTTTCTCTGCGCGGTTATCCGCGGTATGCACAAGTTTGGGCATTTTTTGCGTGCCAGTGTCGCCTCTGCCTCCAATGACCTGCGCCTTGGGGCAGCGGAAGCCCCGCCAGCTATTATGTCCCTGTTTTTGGGGGATCAGCTTACAGATATTCTGGAGCAGTTCCGCATTGGCAAAGTAAAGGGCGCCAAGAAAAAAAGCTTTATGAGTGTAGGGGTGGACACCCTTCCCCCTTTGCCCAAAGATGTGGGCGACCGCAACCGCACCAGCCCCTTTGCGTTTATTGGCAATCGTTTTGAATTCCGCGCGCTTGGGGCCAGTATGTCTGCCGCGGACCCGCAGGTTGTGATTAATATTATGCTCACGGAGTCTCTGGACTTTGCCGTGGCTTTTATTGAACGGCTTATGCAGGGGGAAAACCTTTCCCTTGGGCAGGCTGTGCAGCGCCTTATTGAGCATGTGATGGAAGAACACAGCGCGGTTATTTTTAACGGCGACGGGTATTCGGAAATCTGGCATAAGGAGGCGGCCCGCCGTGGTTTGCCCAATGCCCCCACCACGCCGGAAGCCTTGCTTGCCTATACAGCGCCGGAAGTTGTGGAAGTATGCTCCCGTTTCCAGGTTTTTTCCAAACAGGAATTACGTGCCAGACAGGACATTTATCTGGAGCAATACGTTAAAACCGTTAAAACAGAAGCGGATCTTATGGTGCGTATGGCCCGCACCATGGTATACCCCGCGGCCTTACGCCACCAGAAAGAAGTGGCGGATGCCCTTCTTGCCACACGCGCTTTGGGTTTGGAAAACTCCAGCCAAAATCTGGAAGATGTTGTGAGCCAAACACGGGCTTTGGAAAAAGCTGTCTGTGATCTGGAAAATGCCCTTGCCCGTGTGCCCCACCCGAAAAAACACGAAAAGCCTTCGGAATCCGGTGTGGAAACAACCTTTGCCGAGGCGGATTATTACTGCAAAACTATTATACCCGCCATGCAAAATTTGCGTACACTGGCAGATTCTCTGGAAGTGGCTGTTGCCCACAATCTCTGGCCTATGCCCAAATACCAGGAGATTTTATTTGTTAAATAACGCAAAGCACAAAAAGAATTTGGCTTGCACCTGCAGGTTTTTTACAGTAGCATAAACCAAAGCCACGTTTTAAAACGGTTGACAAAAATTCTGAACCCACCCACCCCGGGCTGTTCAGAACTTTTGCTGCCCTGCGAGAACCCATAACCTGATGACGGGAAAGTGTTATTAACGTTCAACTTACGAGAAGAGCATGAGCAAACGCAAACTTTATTTTAGGCTTCTGGTTGTATCACTGATTCTCATTTTCGGTGGATCATTTCTGGCTAACCGTGTCCAGACAGCGGGTGGCGATGTTGTGATGCGTTCCATTAACTTTGTGACAGAAGATGGCATAAACCTTCACGCGCTTTTGTATATCCCCAATTCTGCCACAAATAAAAACCCTGCGCCTGCTGTTGTTTCCAGCCACGGCTATAACAACACGGCAGAGGTGCAGGCTATTAACGCGGTGGAACTTTCCCGCAGAGGCTATGTTGTGATTGCTATAGACGCTTACTGGCACGGACTTTCTGGTGGCACAAGCGTGAATGTGGACAATAAGAACATTGTGCCGGACATGGGCGGATACGCGGCCCTGCAATATCTGGGCACTCTGCCATTTGTGGATAAAGACCACATTGGTATGGTAGGGCACTCCATGGGTTGTGCGGTTATACAAGGGGCTGCTCTTCGCGCCTTTCAAAACCACGATGCGGACAACTCCATTATTATCCCCAAGTCGCTTTTGCTTACCTCCAACGCGTATGCCACAGATGCGGAGAATACAAAACTGGCCTATGCCGATTACCCTGTGAACGTAGGGGTAATTTTTGGGCAGTTTGATGAGTGGAGCGAGAATATGTATGGCCCGGGAGGCATTATTGGCAAAAATGTTATTAATACGCCAAAAGCTATTGCCGGTATGGGTTTTGAAGGTGCGCAGGCAGATACTTTTTATGAAGCGGGCATAAACAAACCCCTTTCACGCGAGGAAGCGATTGTCAGCGCAAAAAATAACACCCTGCGTGTGTTTTACCAGCCGCCTGTGGACCACCCCCAGGTGCACTTTTCTTCCCTTGCGGCCGGGCCTGTGGTGGAATACTTTGATGTAACACTGAATGAAGGGAATGGCGCTCTTGCCTCCACAGATATGGTGTGGTACTGGAAAGAAATTTACACCTTTGCCGCTATGGTGGGTTTTTTACTTTTTGTTCTTCCCTTTACATTCCTTATGCTGGAAACACCGTATTTTAAGGCTATTGTCCAGCCGGAACCCAAAGCCCCTACCACTATGGACGATGGGAAAAGTAAAAGAAGATACTGGTTTCTTTATCTTTTGTGCCTTTTGCCCGCGCCCCTGCTTTTTTACTGGGCAGTAGGCTATCCTATTGATATTGTGTCCATGGGCCGCGCTGTGCCTATTGTGATGAAAGCAAGTTCTTTGTTCCCTCTGCCTGCTATCAATGGTATTGTGGTGGTGTGCGTGCTGATTGGCGCATTTTTGCTTGCCCTGTTTACGGCAGTATACAAAATATACATGAAACCTGCAGGGGTGAAGTACCAGGATATAGGCGCGCCCTTTAACGGGCAGATTATTGTACGTTCTGCCCTGCTGGCTATTCTGGTATTTTTTGCCAGTTATATGACCCTGGTGCTTTCCTCGTACTTTTTTAATTCTGACTTCCGCCTTTTTGTTTTTAGTGTTAAAACACTGTCTGCGGCCAAGTGGAGCATTTTCCTCAGCTATCTTGTGCCGTTTTTGTTCTTTTATGTTATCGCAAGCCTTACCCTCAACTCCTTCACGCGCGTGCGTGGCGCCAGTGAATGGAAAAACATGCTGCTTATGATTGTGGCTATGTGTGGCGGGTATGTTGTGCTTTTCCTGCTTGATTACTCCGGGTATTATTACCTTGGGCACAAGCTGTTTATGTATGTGCCATTCTTTGAAGGGAACCTGACAACCGCGCTTGCAGGGCTTTTTGTGTGGAATATGATATTTATTCTGCCTGTTGCCACTATATACGCACGGCTTTGCTTTAGAAAAACCGGTTCCATCTGGCTTGGTGGCTTTATTTGTGCATTGATTATGACACTTTTCTCTGTTTCCAATACGGTTATTGCCGCTGGAACATTGCTTTAAGCGTCAGGGATAAAACAAACAACCGCGGGGTTTATACTGCACAGCAGTATAAACCCCGCGTTTTAGAGCATTTCCCTATTGATTTGAGAATAACCCAGAATGTTTTTGGAAATGCTCTGGTAGCTGCGGGAGCAGCTACCCGCCGCATAGGCGTAGGCGAAATTCATTTTCGCCGTTAAACGCTGGAGCGGGCGTATATCCCAAATGATTCGCAAAAAAATGGCGAATCATTTGGGAATTGCTCTAATGTATGGTGTGTTATACGGGAAAAGGGGTAAACGTGTACTTACTCTTTTTCCAGCACTTCTTTTGTGGTAAGCAGGTTGGCGTATGCGGGCGCAATATCCACCACAAAGTCTTTAAGCTGTTGTTCGCCAAAGTTTGCGGTGCGTTTGGCGCAGGTGGCGTCTTTTACAAACGTAAAATCATACCCGCGGTGGTGGGCATCTATAATAGTAGAAAGGCAGCACATGGTGGCGCCGTACCCTGCCACAATAATTTCCTGGTTACGGTTACGGTCTATCATGGCGGTAAATTCCGGGGAAGAGAAGCAGGAAAAGTCTGTTTTCATGAAGTCTTTTTCGCCCTCAAGTGGCTCAAACCCTTCGATATATTGGGAGTATTCACTGCCGTAGGTAAAACATTCAGAGTTTTGCTGGTGGTACATATGCACAACTTTCCAGCCTTGTTTGCGGGCATGCGCCTGCAAAGCGCGCAAATTTTCCAGCGACTGCCCTATGGTTTCCAGACAAAAGGGCCTTCCTTCGGTAATGTATTCTTTTTGCACGTCGATAAGGACTAAAACAGCCATGGGCGGCTCCTTTTTTTAAAGTTTTATCCATGCGTTCCATACGTTCCATACACTGTATCGCATGGCCTGCAGTATACATCTGTTTGGGCTTCCGGTCAATAAATGCAGAAGGAAGCGTGTGGTATTTGGTGTATTATTTTAGCACACTTTTTGCATACACCAGCAGGTAGGGTTATTTTTGCCGGGTCTGGTTTTTTATCTTCAGGATGGGGATACTTGCCAGCCTTTTGCCAAAAATAATGCGTAGGAATTTTTGGCAATGGCCCCAGGCACGGGCCAGGCAAAAAAATACAGCGCCCTATAGAAGAAAAAGATACTGCCGATAAGGCAGGTAACAAGGGCGGAATGGTTGCATGGAAGCAGCCTGCGTAGTGCGCCGCCTGACGGACAGACAATTCATGGAGGAATTCGTATGTCAATGGTAATTAACCATAACATGATGGCAATGAATGCGGCTGGTAACTTAAACAACAGTTACAACGCACTTGGCACTTCAGTACGCAGACTTTCTTCTGGTCTGCGTGTGGGTACAGCGGCTGACGACGCCGCGGGTCTTGCAATCCGCGAACTTATGCGTTCTGACATAGCCGCTTTGAACCAGGGTATCCGTAACGCAAACGATGGTATCTCCCTCATCCAGACAGCAGACGGCGCCCTGCAGGTTATTGACGAAAAGCTTATCCGTATGAAAGAACTTGCGGAACAGGCAGCTACCGGTACCTATGACTCCACCCAGCGTGCGATCATAGACTCTGAATACCAGCAAATGGCTTCAGAAATTACCCGTATCGCCAACTCCACAGACTTTAACGGCATTAAGCTTCTGGACGGTAACCTTTCCAGCAGCACCCACGATGGCTCGCAGATGACTTCTACCGGGAAAATGAAAATCCACTTTGGGACAATGAACGACTCGGCAGAAGACTATTACTACATCCAAATCGGTACAGCTACGGCTTCCGCTCTTGGTGTGGGTAATGAAACAGCAGCGGGTCGTGCCGGCTTCTCCATCTCCACACAACAAGCCGCTCAGGAATCTCTGGTGGCTATCCGTGACGCTATTGTCTCCAAGGACAATATCCGTGCCCACCTTGGGGCATTACAAAACCGTCTGCAAAACACTATCACCAACCTGTCTACACAGGCTGAAAACTTGCAGGCTTCTGAATCACGGATTTCGGACGTGGACGTGGCCACAGAAATGACCAACTTCGTCCGGAACCAGGTTCTTACACAAGCTGGCGTGGCTATGCTCAGCCAGGCAAACAGCATGCCGCAAATGGCGCTGCGCCTTATGGGTTAAGCTTTATAACTGGGGTATCGGGGTTTTCCCGTCACACCTAGAAAAGCTGATAACTGGGCATTGGTGGGCTATGGAAAACTTTTTTCGAAAAGTGCGCCATAACCCATCAAAGCGCCAACTGCTCAGGAACGGGAGATTCCCCTGGGTAAAATACATATCCCCGGTATGGTCACATGCCGGGGATATGTATTTGTATTTAGAGCATTTCCCTATTGATTTGAGAATAACCCAGAATGTTTTTGGAAATGCTCTGGTAGCTGCGGGAGCAGCTACCCGCCGCATAGGCGTAGGCGAAATTCATTTTCGCCGTTAAACGCTGGAGCGGGCGTATATCCCAAATGATTCGCAAAAAAATGGCGAATCATTTGGGAATTGCTCTAATGAAATTTTTAGCAAATGAATACCGTGCCTTACACTATTTTTCCTTCCAGTTGTACAATGTCCAAAGAGTACCCTAAGGGAAGAAGAATTTTAAAAAGTGTTGTAAGGTTAGGGAGTGTTTTGCCCCGTTCTATACGCGCTATAGCCGCTTGGGTAAGGCCCGCTTTTTCTGCAAGTTCTCTCTGCGTAAGATGCTGATTGTTTCGTGCGTCAATAAGTTTGCAAATCAGGTTTGCCCGTAAGTCCATTGCGGCACGGTCTTCAGGGGTAAAATTTTTTTCCTCAAACTCATCCCAGCTCATACCAAGAGGGCTTATTTTCTCTTCCATAAGAATGATGATAGCAAAAAATATATCAGAGTCAAGAGACAAGCTTTTCTCTGTTGGGCGCGGGCAAATTTTATCCGCCAATTTTCACTAAACCCGTGTGGCAAAGAGGGGTGTTTAACATATTCCCCATAGGTTTTGCCTTCACAGCCTGCTGGATCACGCGGGCAAGTCTGGCATCTGTGATTTTGCTATGGTGTAACAGCGGGGCCAGGCGGATTTCTTTTTCGCTGTAAAGGCACAGCCGCATATCCCCATTATGGCGTATACGCAGGCGGTTGCAGGTGGCACAAAAATGCTGGGAAAGGGGGGTAATAAGGCCAAAACGGCCTTTGCCATTTTGCCCTTTGGCGTTTTGCAGGGCAAACACACGGGCTGGGCCATCTGTCCCATAATGGGAAGCAAGTGGTATAAGACGCAGGTATTGTTGCGCGTCTGCCAAAATTTCCTCGCCTGTCCACGCAGCTTCCGTTTTTTGGGGAGGGCCAAAGGGCATGGGTTCAATAAAACGCACATCCACCGCGTGCTGCATAGCAAAATCTAAAAAAGCGGGCAATTCCTGTCTGTTTATCCCCCGCATGGCCACGGCGTTTATTTTTATGGGCACCTGGCAGGCAAGTAAAGCTTGCAAAGCTTCCATAACAGAAAAAAAGACTGTTTCGCTGGTGCGTGTGAGGGTGGCGAATACAGACGGGGTAAACGTATCCAGCGAAAAATTGACCCCAATTTTCAGGCGCGCCAGAGTTTCCGCATAATTTTGGATACACGAGCCATTGGTGGTAAGGCGTATATCAAACTGCCCATGTTCGCGGGCAAAGTCTGCCAGAAAATCCATAAAGCCCGGGCGTAAAAAAGGTTCTCCCCCTGTAAAACGAAACTTGGTGACACCCAGCTTTGCCAGAATAGAGGCCAGACGCAATATTTCCCCGTATTCCAGAGAATCCGCAGGTAAGGCGGAAGGCTGTTCCTGGCAGTACGAACACGCAAAATTACAGGCGGTTGTGACAGAAAAACGGGCGTAGGTGATTTTTCTGCCAAAACTGTCCACAAGATTTTGGGACGGGAGGCCACTCACGCTTGTATCCCCAGACTCTGCAAAATGACCATAATCCTGTGTTTATAGGTGTGCGCTTCTGCCAGCATACAACGCCACGCCTGCTTTAATTCCTGTTTTTGGGTGGGGTGGGTGGTAAAAAAATGTACTTTTTCCGGCAAGTCGGCGTAATGGGTCAGAGAGACAGGCTTCACCAGTTCTTCCGGGAAAAGGGCCATAGCCTGTGTGGCTGTGCTCAGCAAAAAGCCACCTGCCGGCCACACGTCAAAATGCCTTTGGGAAAGCCCTTGGGGTAAAAGCAGAGAGGCAATATCCAGACTAAAAGCCGCCTGATGGTACAAAGCTGCCAGATTTTTTCCATAGGCGATGGGTGGCGCTGGTTTTACTTCCAGCAGGTTTTCCCAGCCGCTATCCCCGTAAATATCCAAGCCGCAAGGTAAGGCGGCTTTTAACCACGCCACCCTGTGTTGCTGGGAACAGGCTTCTGCCCCAGCCGCTACAGGCCGTACCGTATAGCCGGGCCAAAAAGAGGTTTTAACCCCGTTGTTTTTTTCCTGTGTGTGTTCTGCCCACCAGTGGAAATGGGGTTTTTCCCCTTTCTGTGTTTGAAGTATTTTGGTGGCGTGCGCCAGTAAATTTTCATCCACCCTGGCGGCCGCAAAATATTGGTTTTTTTTGCCAAAAGAACTTGAGCCCACAAACACAACAGGGTTTCCCTCTGTTTTTTCCTTCTGCGGCCCTGTTTTTTCTCCTTCCAACGCAAATATTTGCGAAACACCAAGGGGCAAAAAATCCACATTTTCCGCCCCATGCTCTTTTAACAATGGCAAAAAAGAAGGGTCTGTCACAAACACAAAGGTTTTTTTCCACCAGTCTTTGCGAAGGCCGGAAAAAATCAGCCATGGGTTATCCACCAGCCACAAAACAACAGGGATTCCCCATTCTTTGCATAAAAAAAAGGCCGCTCCTTCTTCTTCCCCATTCCCCAGTAAGCCCCGGGCATTCACACTTAGCACAAAATCCGGCGGGTTTTCCTGCAAATTTTCCGCAGAAAGATGTTGCGCTTCCTCCACACAAAACCCCATAGCCTCCAGAGTGAACTTCAGCTCCTGATGCAGCAAAAGCTCCACGGAACCCGGCAGCCACACCTTTTTGCGCCCTTCCTTTTTGTGGCCCTTTTTGCAAAAAAGCCGAAATTTTGCCACAAGCGGATCAAAAAACGAAGGGAACAGCCTTTGCGCCTGCCTGTGCAGCCACACATCTGCTCCCAATTCTACGTTTTCCACAAATTTTTTTGCATCAAAGCCTGTGTTTTCCCCCATTTTTACAGCCCAAGCGCCGGGGAACAGGGCCTTGTCCCCATCCACCAATCCCAGCACCACAGTCTGCGCTTCCGGTTTTCCCCCTTTTTCCCCTTCCCGTAACAAAAAATAGGCCTCCGCCCCTGTTAGCAGTGTGCGGATTTGTCCCTGTTCATCCCGTATTTGTGGCCTTCTGGCTTGCATAGCATTTTTTCTCTTTTGCTTTGGGCGGTTTTATGCTACATATATTGGATGAAGACATACCGCGACCACTATTTCCTTAAAGCCAAGGCAGAGAACTACCCTGCCCGTTCTGTATACAAACTAAAGGAAATGGACGCAAAATTCAAGCTTTTCAAGAAAGGCATGAAAATTCTGGATCTTGGAGCCGCCCCGGGTTCCTGGAGTCTTTACGCCGCAGAAAAAGTCGGCCCGCAGGGTTTTGTGCTTGGCGCAGACCTGCAGGAAACTGTTACCTCTTTCCCCCCCCACGTCCTTTTTCTCACAGAAAATGTTTTTGACCGCTCCCCCGCCTTTACTTCCCTTCTGGGCAGTAAAGGCCCTTTCCACATGGTGATGAGTGACATGGCCCCTTCTACCACAGGTACACGTTTTACTGACCAGGCCCGCTCTCTTGAACTTTGTATGGAAGCCTTGGAAGTTGCCAAACTTTACCTTTTGCCCGGCGGGCATTTTATAGCCAAAATTTTTATGGGCCCGGATTACCAAACATTTGCCGGTGCCCTTAAACCCCTTTTTAACTCCAGCAAAACCTTTAAACCCCAAAGTTCCCGCGCCGAAAGCAAGGAAATTTTTGTCATAGCCATGGGCTTTAAAGGCCTGCCAAGTTGTGAAGAAACAAACCCTCCAGACACTTCCCCTTCCTCTCTTTCTTCATGACCCCCCTTTTTTATTTCACGCAAAACTAATCCGGAGGAAAGTATGTCTGGACACAGTAAATGGGCCAATATACAACACCGCAAAGGCCGTCAGGATGCCAAACGCGGGAAAGAATTTACCAAAGCCGCCAAAGAAATTATTATAGCCGCCAAAGGCGGCGGTGACCCCACAGGCAACTCCCGCCTGCGCGCCGCTATAGCCGCCGCCAAAGCCGTTAACCTGCCGAAAGATAAAATTGACGCAGCCATCCGCAAAGGCACGGGGCAGGAAGCCGGTGGCGACCTCTTTGAAATAAACTACGAAGGATACGGTTCTGGCGGGGTTGCCATTATTGTTGAAACAGCCACAGACAACAAAAACCGTACAGTCGCCGAAGTGCGCCATATTTTTACCAAATATGGCGGCTCCCTTGGTGAGTCTGGTTCTGTTGCGTGGATGTTTGACAGAAAAGGCCTTATCCGCCTGCCTAAATCCCAGTACCCCACCGAAGACCAGGTAATGGAACTTGCCCTTGAAGCAGGCGCGGATGATGTGCAGGATGACGACGAAGCGTGGGAAATCCACACCACTTTTGAGGATTTTGCCACAGTCCGCGATGCCTTGGAATCTGCCAATGTTAACATGGAAGAAGCTTCCCTGGCTATGCTGCCCAAAACCCCTGTTCCTGTGGATGCAGAAACAGCCAGAAAAGTGCTGAAACTTATGGACGCTCTGGAAGACTTTGACGATGTCCAAAATGTCTTTACCAACTGCGATTTCCCGGATGATTTTATGGCAGAAATGTAAGGTGAGGTTGCCTGTAAGAGCATTTCCCCCAATACATCGGGAAATGCTCTAAGTAAAAATTGTACACCACAAAACTACGCATAAAAAATAACGACCTTGTGCGTTTTTTCAAAACTCTTTATCGTCCACAAACCTCCTTAAAAACCGGTCAGCGCGAAATTCCACCCCGTTAAGGAGGATGATATGTTAAAACGTATCATGCGTGCCGCTATTGTGGTCATTATTATCCTTCTATGCTTGCTGCTGAGTAGCGCAAGTCTCAGGTAATGGCAGGACCCCGATAGTGTTACGAGTACTATCGGGGTCCTTATCTTTTTAACCCTAACAAGGTTTTAAGGAGAAGGGGTTCGCGCAGGGGGCAGGGTGATCAGCACCTTGCCCCTGTCCTTTTCCTTGATGTTTAAAGTAAAGCGCTTCAAAAAAACTGTCAAGTAGAAGGTTTTTTGTCCCTCCCTCTACTTTCCAGCTTTAAAATGTTACCCCAAGTTTTTTCATGGTTTGCATACCACCCATGGAGTTTTGGGTTTCTATACCGTTTTTACGCAAAATAAGCTGGGATTCATAGGCGCGTGTGCCGGAATTGCATATAAGCGCAATGGGTCTGTCGCGCGGAATTTCGGCCAGCCGATTCGGAAGTTCTTCCAGGGGTATAGCCAGCCATGTGCCTTTGTATTTCGCCGCAAGGTCAAGCCCCGCGCGGCCCGGACGCACGTCCAGGAAGCAGTAGTTATTCTGCTCACGGTTTTGGAAAAGGTCAATAAATTCAAGAGGGGAAATGGCATTGTGAACGCCGGAGAGCACGTTATCCGTCACATTTGCGGCGGAGTTAATAACGTCCATGGCAGAAGCAAAGGGCGGTGCGTAGGCCACTTCCAGATTGGAAAGGTCTTCCACTGTGGGTCTGGCAAACTGCAGCATAGCCGCAACCGCGTCAATACGGGCTTTAAGCGCAATACCATCTGCGCAGACACCCTGCACGCCAAGCAGGCGCTGGGTAGGTTTATCCACCACTACTTCCAGAGCCATCATGGTTTTTTCGGGGTAAAAGTGGGCGCGGTCCAGTTGTTCCATATTAACACTGATAGCGTCAAAACCTTCGCGTTTAGCCGCGGCAAGGGTAAGCCCCGTACCAACAGCGCTTACTTTGTTCAGCTTAACGCACCATGTACCCACAACACCCGGGAAGTGGGCATTGCCACCGGCAAGGTTTGTACCAATAACGCGGCCCTGACGGTTGGCCATAGAACCAAGGGGCAGGTAAACCTGTTTGCCTGTGATAAGATTAGGCACAACACAACAGTCGCCCCCTGCAAAAATGTTGGGGTCAGTTGTACGCATGGTGGTGTCTACCACAACGCCGCCCTTGGGGTGGCACTCCAGCCCCGCGGCTTCCGCAATTTGGGAATTGGGGCTCACGCCTACAGAAAAAATAACAAGATCCGCCGGGATTTGGCGTTTGTCTGTCACAACTTCTGCAACCGCGCCGTCTTTGCCTTTAAGCGCGGTGACTTTTTCGCCCGTCAGGACAGTCACCCCAAGTTCTTCCAGATCAAATTTTGCCATTTGGGCAAGAATGGGGGAAAGCTGACCAGGGAGAATCTGGTCAAAAATTTCTATCACCGTGGTAGGGATGCTCCACATATCCGCAAGAGCCACAGCCATTTCCAGGCCAATAAACCCGCCGCCCACAATAACGGCACTGTTTATTTTACGCGCGGCGCAGAGTTCGTGTACGGCGCTGGCGGCCTCAAGGTTGGTGACAGTGGTGACATTTTTTAGTGTATTACCCTCAATAGGGGGAACACGGGGGGTAGCGCCTGTGGCGATAACAAGCTCATCGTAAGGCAGGTCTGAGCGGGTTTGGGCATCCAGATTTTCCACAGTGACGGTTTTTTTATCGCGGTTAATAGTAAGGGCGCGTGTGCGGGTAAGCACGTTAACGCCTTTAAGGTCTTGGAAAAATTGGGGATCGCGTACCACATTGGCGGAGGTGGCCCTCAGGGCGTCCAGTTTGCCCACTTCGCCGGAAACAAAATAAGGGATACCGCAACCACCGTAAGATATAAAGGAACCTTCATCCACCATGGTAACTGTGGCGTCAGGCAAAAGGCGTTTGGCGCGCGCCGCAGCCTTGGGACCAAGAGCAACACCGCCAATAATGAGAATGTTTTTGGGCATAAATTTCCCCTTAGCAAAAGGTGAGAAGAGGCAATTCCCCCATTGCCTCGCAGGGAGGAAAAGCGTAACGCCTGGCGAGTTCTGAAAAAGTACGCTGGTTGGAGCTGACAAAACAGATAAACGCCGCGTTTATCTTAGCCTGAAAAGCTACTAAAAAGCAAGTGGGGGGAGCATGGAAAACACGCTTTTGCAAAAAATTATTGCCTGCTATGCAGAAATAGCCATACAAAAAACGACGGTGATTATTTTTTACTGTGAAAATACAAGTAGATGAAGGTGGCTCTTTTTGCTTTACGAAAACAGGAAAAAAGGCGTATACAAGTAGTTTGTGCCTGACGACCCTGACGCGCCTGACGAATGGGCGGGGAATTTTTTTATGGACGCGTGTGCCGCGCTATGCACACAGGGGGATTTTTGTGGCTGGGAGTATACATGGGACAGCGGAAACAGGCGGTCATATAGCCGCCGCTGTGACAATTTTTATCTGGGGGATAACATTTATTTCTACAAAATTATTACTGGCAGATTTTTTGCCCGTGGAAATTTTGTTTTTCCGTTTTGTTATGGGGTATATGGCTTTATGGCTTGTTTTCCCGCGGCCATTAAAAGGCACAACAAAAAAGCAGGAAATAGTGTTTGCGTTTGCCGGGCTGAGTGGTATTTGCCTGTATTATCTTTTAGAAAACATTGCGCTTGTGTATACCCTGGCTTCTAATGTGGGGGTTATTATTTCCGTATCGCCCTTTTTTACCGCTCTTATGGTCTTTCTTTTTATACCGGGGGAAGAAAAACCCGGGCGAAACTTTTTTGCCGGTTTTGTGGTGGCTATAGTGGGCATATGTTTTATCAGCCTGCCAAATTCGCCTTTAAGGCTGAACCCGCTGGGGGATTTTTTGGCGTTTGCGGCAACTCTTGCCTGGGCTTTTTATTCTGTTTTCACCAGAAAAATAAGCGCTTTTGGGTACCACACCATACAGACCACGCGGCGTGTTTTTGCCTACGGCCTTCTTTTTATGCTGCCTTTCCTTTTACTTTCGGATGCGCGGCTGGGGCTGGAGCGTTTCCAAAACCCGCTTAACCTGTTTAACATTATTTTTCTTGGCTTAGGGGCTTCCGCGCTTTGTTTTGTAACGTGGAACTACGCGGTTAAGGTGCTGGGCGCGGTAAAAAGCAGTGTGTACATTTACATGGTGCCGGTTATCACGGTGCTGACGGCTGTTATTGTACTGGGGGAAAGTTTAAGCCTTTTGGCCTGTGTGGGGATTGCGCTGACACTTGTGGGGCTTTTTATTTCAGAGAAAAAGCATAAAAACAGAGAAAGCCAAAACATACCCAGCGTGCCTGATGCGGCGGAATAACAGCCGGCATTCCCCTTCTTTCCCCCAACTGTTCTCCCCCTACCGGACAAACTCACGTTCCATATCCCGTTGTTCAGCGCGTTGTTTCAGGTCTTCGCGGCGGTCGTGGAGTTTTTTCCCACGGGCGAGGGCTATTTCCATTTTAATTTTCCCATTTTTGAAATACATTTTTGTTGGGACAACCGTAAGGCCCTTTTGTTCTATTCTGGTACGCAGGGTATGTATTTCGTCTGCGTGCAGCAGGAGTTTACGGTCTCTGTCCGGTATTTGTTCATCAAGGCGGGCTTTATCGTAAGGGGTTATATGCAGGGCTTTGACCCATGCTTCATTGCCGCGCACTTCTATGTAGCTGTCGCCAAAACTGGCAAGCCCGGCGCGCAGGCTTTTTACTTCCGGGCCTGTAAGGGCCATGCCGGCTTCAAAAAATTCTAACAATTCGTAATATTGGCGGGCCTTACGGTTATCTGCGATACGGGCATGGTGTTCGCTCATGGTAGATCCTTGGGGTATAGCGGGCGGGATTTATTCTTTGTGGGTAAGGGCGTAAATTTGGCTGGTGCTCCAGCCGGTAACCTGTTTTTGCACGTCGCGGGCGCGGGCTTTGGGTGTGCCGGATGCCTGGGCTAAAAGGGCGCGCACGTCTTCTTCCGGTGTTTGGCTTTGTTTTTCCGGTGGGCCAATAACCAGGCATATTTCCCCTTTAAGGGAGGAGAAGTCTGGGGGGGATTCCAGCCGGAAGCGGATAATTTCTTCATGGATTTTGGTCAGTTCGCGGCAAAGGCAGGCTTCGCGCGGGCCAAGCAGGGAAGCAAGGAGAGCCAGGGTAGATTGTACACGGTCTTTGCGTTCAAAAAACACAAGGGTGGTGGGCAGGCACGTGTAGGGGGAAAAGAGGGTGCGTATATCGCCGGGTTTACGCGGGGGAAAGCCAAAAAAAGTAAAAGGCTGGGGGGGCAAACCACTGGCGGCAAGGGCTGTAACAGGGGCGCAGGGGCCGGGCAAAACGGCAACAGGGTGTTTGTGGGTGTGGCAGGCGCGGACAAGAAGGTAGCCTGGGTCAGAAAGAACAGGCATACCGGCGTCGGAAATAAGGGCTACGCGGTGGTTTTCGCGCAGGAGGGAGAGAATTTCCGGTACACGTTCTGCTTCGTTATGTTCATGCAGGCTGATAAAACGGGCGTGTGTTTTGAGACCCCATCGGGCAAAAGCCAGGGTGGCGCGGCGGGTATCTTCTGCGAGGAGGATATCCGCGTTTTCCAGCGCGTGGCGGGCGCGGGGGGAAAGGTCGTCCGCATTACCAAGCGGGGTGGCTATTATCTGCAGTGGGTTCGCACACATGGGGAAAATGCTCCACAGTGAGGGAAAAAGGGAGTGAGTGGGGGTTGGCTGTTACGCATACAACATCCACCTGACAGGGACGTTCCCAGGCATTGTGGAGGCGCACCCACGCACTTGCGGCCTTCCATACACGGCGGGCCTTGCTGGGGGTAAAGGCTTCCAGAGGATGCAAAAGCCCGCCGGCTGTGCGGCATTTTACTTCCACAAAAACCAGAGAGTCCCCTTTTTCTGCCACAAAGTCCAGCTCCAGATGCCCATACCGCCAGTTACGCGCCAGTATGGTGTAGCCGCGGCTTTGTAAAAAGCTGGCTGCGGCATTTTCTCCGGCTTCACCCAACTGGAGATGGGGGGCTTTTTTGCTTGCGGGTGGCATGGCCTGCACTCGCTGGTTTTGGATAAAAGCGGCTATACGAGCAGGCTGCCGCGGAAGTCTTCCAGATTTTCAATGCCATATTGGGTGCACACAAGGGGAAAAGCCTTGATAATACGAAAAATGGCTGTGGGGTCGGAGAAGCTGGCAGTGCCTACTTCTACCGCATGGGCACCCACAAGCATAAATTCCAGCACATCTTCCGCGGATGTAATACCGCCAATGCCAATAACAGGTATACGCACAGCCTGGCAAACCTGCCAGACACAGCGCAAGGCTACAGGTTTAATGGCGGGGCCGGAAAGGCCACCCACCAGATTGGCAAGTAAAGGGCGGCGACTGCGTACATCCACAGCCATGCCGGTAAGGGTGTTGATGCAGGAAAGGGCGTCTGCCCCAGCACTTTCTGCGGCGCGGGCAATTTCTGTTATATCTGTAACATTGGGGGACAGTTTCACTATAACAGGTTTGTTGCCTGCGTGGGATTTAACGGCTTCCACAACGCGGGCAGTTAACGCGGGGTTTTGACCAAATAATAGACCACCTGCTTTGACATTGGGGCAGGAAATATTCACTTCCAGGGCGGCAATGCCTGTTTCGTGGGAAAGAATATTGGCAAGGGAGGCAAAGTCTTCCTCATTACTGGCGTAAATATTGGCGATAACCGGCACATCGTCTGAAGGGAGGGTGGGCAGAATATCTTTAATAAAGGCCTCTACACCGGCATTTTGCAGGCCAACGGCGTTAAGCATGCCGCAGGGGCTTTCCGCTATACGCGGGCAGGGGTTGCCCGCGCGCGGGGTAAGGGAAAGCCCTTTGATAACCAGACCGCCAAGGGAGGTAATATCACCAAAAGGCATAAATTCCGGCCCATTACCAAATGTGCCGGAGGCAGAAAGAATAGGGTTCTTCAGGCGCAACGCGCCGATCCCCTTTTTTATTGTCACAGATGTTTCCATAATACCCTTAAAAATAGTCTATTCACCAAATCAGATGGTGTTATTTTTCAAACGTGATGTCCTGGGCCCAAAAGACCGGGCCTTTTGTGCAGGTCTGGGCGGGCAGGCCAAGGGCATCTTTATCGGCAAAGTGTTCTGTTGTAGGTGTAACACAACCCAGGCATGCCCCAACGCCGCAGGCCATACGCTGTTCAAGCGAAAGCTGGGTGGGTACCTTGGTTTTTTGGGCTATGCTGTGTACACTTTTCAGAAAAGGCATGGGGCCGCAGGCAAGTGCCAGACCATCCGCCTTTTTTATTTCTTCCATCCGTTCGGTCATGTGATCGTTTAAGGCTACCAGATCTTCGGGTTTGGTGTCCTGCATGGTGCGTACAGAAATACGCTGGGCCAGAGTATCCGCAGGGTAACAGGAAAGGGGCATTCTGTGACCAAAAACCATAGAAAGATGGTGGGGTGCGGGGTGATTATCCACATACCCGGCAAAAGGCGCAATGCCTATACCACCGGCCAAAAGCAGGGTGGGCTTTTTGGGGTCTATGGTGAACCCGTTCCCAAGCGGGCCCCAGATAACAACAGTATCGCCGGCTTTCAGTTTGGCAAGGCGTTTGGTGCCTTTACCTACAACCTGAAAAAACAGCACAAGGGTTCGATCCGTGACACGGCAAATGGAAAAAGGACGGGCCCACGTGAGTTCTTTTCCCCATGTAGTGGGGCGTAACATCACAAACTGGCCAGGCGTAAAACTCTCCCACGCAGGTTTGACCAGACTGAGGGCAAAAAAACCGCGTTCTCTGCTGTCACCAAAAGGGACGCAGTCAGATACGGTTGTAATAGAACGCAAAGGGGGCATTGTAACAAATCTCCAAAAAAACAGGCTTTGGATATATTAAGGATTTTCTATGGAATAGCAAGAGGCGTGTACCCTGTTATCGCAGCGTAACAAGCAGAGGCACAAGCACAGGCACAAGCAGGGTAAGGCAAAGTCCGGAAAAAATGGCAAGAATAGCGTATCGTTCTCCGCTGTTTTGGGCAATAACAGGCAGGCAGGTATCCATAGCGGCCGCGCCGCCGGAAAGTACAGGGCCAAGTTTGCCGGCAATACGCACAAAAAAGGGCGCAAGGGTAAGGGTGAGAATTTCATGGATCATGTTGGAAAGCAGGGCAACAGAGCCAAGGGCCG
>CAZJOG010000007.1:0-28157 GCA_964547565.1 uncultured Desulfovibrionaceae bacterium | reverse complement strand
GAAAACACCAGGGCAGTGGCTTTGCTGGAAGGCCCTCTCTGGCATTACGGGTACACAGGTTTTTTTCAGCATGTGGAAAAACTCAACCAATACGCGGAAAATGTGGCAGAAGAAATGCTCACAAAAGGGAAAAAAGGCGGTTGTTTTTTGGGCCTTTTCCATGCGTACTGGCGTTTTTTCCACCAGTATGTGATACGATGCGGTTTTTTGGATGGCAAGGCAGGCTTTTACCATGCGGCCCATGTGGCGTTTTACACATTTTCCAAGTATATCCGCATGGAAAAAGGAAATTGGAACTCTCATGAAGGGAATAAAGGTTAAAAGACATGGAGAAAAAATATTCACGTGTCATGCTTAAATTAAGCGGTGAAGCTTTGGCTGGTGAAAAAGGTTTTGGCATAGACCCGGCAACTGTTTCCAATATCTGCCAGGAAGTGGCGGAAGTAGCAAGCCTGGGTGTGGAAATAGCCATGGTGATTGGCGGCGGGAACATTTTCCGCGGTATTTCCAGCTCTGCCAAAGGCATGGACCGCGCCACAGCGGACTACATGGGTATGCTGGCCACTATATTAAACGCCATGGCCGTGCAGGATGCTCTGGAAAAACTGGATCTTCCCACCCGCGTACTTTCTGCCATAGCCACCACAGAAGTCTGCGAACCCTACATCCGCAGGCGGGCCTTGCGTCATATTGAAAAAGGGCGCATAGTCATTTGCGCGGCCGGTACAGGCAACCCGTACTTCACCACTGACACAGCCGCTGCCCTGCGCGCTATGGAACTCAAATGCGATGCACTCATTAAGGCCACCAAGGTGGATGGCGTGTACGATAAAGACCCCGCCAAACACACGGACGCCATGTTTCTTGCCAACCTCACCTACGAGGATACACTGCGCCGGCATCTGAAGGTTATGGATGCAACAGCCATAACCCTTGCCCAGGAAAACAACATGCCTATTATTGTATGCAGCATGTTTGGCGGCGCCATTAAGCGTGTTGTAACAGGAGAAGGCGGCGGTACCCTTGTGACAGGGGAATAAGGGGGAATAACACACCACTTCCCCATCCCAATAGTATTATTTTCGGAGGAAATTTATGGATATGGATACAGATACCTTGCTGCTGGATGCAGAAGAACGTATGGAAAAAGCCCTTCTTGCTCTGGAAAAGGACTTTACAAAACTGCGTACAGGCCGCGCTTCTGCAAGTCTTGTGGAAGATATCAAGGCGGAATATTATGGCACTATGACCGCTTTACCGCAAATGGCTTCTATTGCCGTGCCGGACAGCCGCACCATCACCATACAGCCCTGGGATAAAGGGGCGTTTGGGCCTGTGGAAAAAGCGCTTTTAAAGTCAGACCTTGGCCTTACCCCCATGAATGACGGCAAAGTTATACGCATCACCATACCCCCGCTGACAGAAGAACGCCGTAAAGACCTTGGCAAAATTGCCAAAAAATACACGGAAGACGCTAAAGTGGCTTTGCGTAATATCCGCCGTGATGTGAACGATGCCCTGAAAAAGCTGGAAAAAGACAAGCTTGTTTCAGAAGACGAGCTTAAAAAAGCTATGGAAGATGTGCAAAAACTCACGGACAGTTTTGTGGCAAAGGCAGATGCCAAGGCAGTTGCCAAAGAAAAAGAAATTATGGAAATTTAGGCACTGCCCAGGGTAATGTGTGGATAAAACGGATTTACAGGTACGCGCCCTGCCCCAGCATCTTGCAGTTATTATGGATGGCAATGGTCGCTGGGCAAAAGCCCGTGGTTTGCCGCGGAAAGAAGGCCACCGCGCAGGTGCGGAAAGTGTGCGCTCCCTTATTGAAGAATGCCATACACTTGGCATTCCCTATGTGACCGTGTATGCGTTTTCCAAAGAAAACTGGAAACGTTCTCTGGATGAAGTCACCTTTTTATTTGATCTTTTCGCGGAATTTTTGTGGAAAGAATGCCCGGAACTGGAAAAACACTCCATAAAGGTGGAAGTAATAGGCGACGCGGAAGAAATACCCTTTGCGTCCCGTATGGCGCTGGAGCATGTGGTCAATCGCACAAAAAACGGCACTGCCATGACCCTGACCCTGGCCCTCAGTTATTCCGGGCAGGCAGAAATTTTGCGTGCAACACGCCGCCTTCTGGAAGCACAAGTAAAGCCGGAAGATTTGACAGAAGAATCTTTCCGGGCCATGCTGTATGCACCGCATATCCCCTTCCCAGATCTTGTTATCCGTACAAGCGGAGAAATGCGTTTAAGTAATTTTATGCTGTACCAGTGTGCGTATGCGGAATTGTATTTTTCCCCCGTACTCTGGCCGGATTTTGGAAAAGAAGATTTGCACGCGGCGCTTACAAGTTACGCCACCCGTTCACGACGTTTTGGGGCAGAGGAAAGTGCATTAAAGGAGAATACAGCATGCCAGAAGTAAAAGAAGCACTCAAAAAAATTTGGGGCAACCAGCGTGTGCGTACAGCTGTTCCCATTGCCCTTTGCCTGCTTATTGCGTGGCTGACGGGTGGTTTTATTCTCTTTCTCCTTGTGGCGCTTGTGGTTCTTGTTGGCCAACGGGAGTGTATGGGCCTTTTTGCCAAAGAAGCTATGGGGGACACAGTTCTGGCCCTTGTTCTGGGCTTTTTGTATGTAGGGGCATACGCGCTTGCGCCTTCACTGGCTTTTTCTTTTCTTACTCTTGCCATGCTTGCCATGGCCATAAAATATCTGTTTTTCTGGCAACAGGCAGAAGGTTTGCCCCGTTGCCATAAAAGTGCGGCTGTGCTTTTTTCCTTTATGTATGTGCCTTTTTTACTGGCCCCCGTGCTGCATTTTTCGCCCATGGCGCAGCTGCTTGTGGTGCTTGTGCCTGCCTGTTCGGACATAGCGGCGTATACCGTGGGTATGCGCTATGGCAAAACCAAAATATGGCCTGCGGTCAGCCCTGCAAAAAGTGTGCAGGGCGCAGTGGCAGGTATTGCCGCGGCTTTTGTGGTGGGCTTTGCCTTTTTGCTTACAGTAAAACTTTTCCCCACCCTTGCACCAGCTCCCGGTAATAGTCTGGAATGGAACATGGGGCTTTTTAGTTACGCGGCCATGGGTGGTTGTATAGGGGTGTTTTTGGGAATTTTGGCGCAACTTGGCGATTTTTTTGAATCTGCCCTTAAGCGCAGCGCGGGGGTCAAAGACTCCGGCACACTCCTTCCTGGCCACGGCGGTATGCTGGACAGAATAGATTCCACTCTCTTTTCTGTTGCGGGCTACACGGTGCTTCTGGCGTTTGTCCCCAACATCCTTTAATCTGCATGTTAACGTATGGTATCGCAATTTTTCTCTGACGCCCCCCCTTCCAGACAAGCCACTTTTTCGTATATCAGCCGTTTACCGGGGTATGATAACAAAGATTTGCCGCCAGCTTTTCAAGGCAACCGCAGCCTTGTGATACTGGGTTCCACAGGTTCTATTGGCTGCTCTGCCCTGCGTGTGATAGAAACAAGTGAAAAAGCAGGGAAAGGAAAACGCTTCCAAATTGTTGGTCTGGCAGGTGGAAAAAATCTGAAGCTTCTGGCAGAGCAGGCAACCGCATTTTTGCCCCCGTATCTTGCTATCCAGCAGGAAGAGGATGTGGAAAAACTGCGGGCTTTACTGCCTGCCGGCTATTCTCCCCAAATTTTTGTTGGGCCGTCAGGTTACGCAAACATGGCAGCCTTGCAGGAGGCTTCCTTTGTGCTTTCCGCGCAGGTAGGGGCGGCAGGCTTGCGTGGCACTGTTGCCGCGGCACTGGCAGGCAAGGTGATATGCCTTGCCAATAAGGAATCTCTTGTGCTTGCCGGTGATCTGTTGCGCCTTTTATGCGCCCAGACCGGCGCTGTTATTCTGCCTGTAGATTCAGAGCATAACGCCATTCTGAACTGCCTTTTGGGCAGGCCGTGGCCCCACTGGGATGGGGTCAAAAGCCTTGTGCTTACCGCGTCTGGTGGGCCTTTCCATGCCCGTGTAAAAAAAGAAGGGCCGTCTTTTCTTGCCCATGTAACAGCAAAGGATGCGCTTCGGCATCCTAACTGGTCTATGGGCGCTAAAATTACTATTGATTCCGCCACACTGATGAACAAAGGTTTTGAGTGTATAGAAGCCTGCCACTTATACGGGGCAAGGCCCTCGGATGTGCGGGTTTTCGTACACCCAGAATCTCTGGTGCATTCTTTTGTGGAATTTGTGGATGGCTCTTTGCTTGCCCAGGTAAGCAAGCCGGATATGCGTGGCCCCATTGCCAGCTGCCTGGCCTGGCCGGAAATTCTGGACAGTGAACAAAGTGGCCTTTCTTTACTTGACCTTGTGGGCAAAAGCCTGCATTTTGAAGAGGCAGACCCTGTGTTTTGCTGTCTGCCATTGGCTCTGGCCGCATTTGCGGAGAATACAGCCATGCCTGTGGTGCTGAATGCTGCCAATGAAGTGGCGGTTGCACGTTTTCTTGCAGGTGAAATAGGCTTTTTAGATATACCCCTTCTTGTAGGGTTGGCTATGGAAGATATTCGACCACAGGCCCAGGCAAAAGCCCGCCTTGTGGAACAGTACGGAGCAAGCGCTGCAAAGCCGGATAAAGCTTTTGCAGAGTCTATTGTCTCCGGTATAGAAAAACTTGACGCTGTCACGCGCGACTTTGCGTTACACTGGGAAAAACCATAAGGATATTGTATGGATTTTATTTTGAATATATTAAGCTACTGGGACCAGGCCCTTGCGGTTATTCTGGTGCTTGGTCTGCTTATTTTTTTCCATGAGCTGGGGCACTTTTTAGCTGCCAGAGCCATGGGCATAGGTGTTGTGACATTTTCCATGGGTATGGGCCCGCGGATATGGGGCAAAAAAATAGGCAAAACCGATTATCGCCTTTCGCTTTTCCCTTTTGGCGGCTATGTGGCTTCTGTGGGGGAATACAGCCCAGATGTGGAAAAACTTGGCTTTACGGCAAAAGAAGCTGTGTATAACAGGCCACCGTGGCAGCGTATTTTGCTGGCATTTTCCGGGCCGTTTTTTAATATTTTTCTGGCTTTTGTTATTTACTGGGGTATTACATTCAGCACTGGTCTTGCTATCCCTCTTGCGCAAATAGGTATTGTGCTGCCGGATAGTGCCGCTGAAGCTGCCGGCCTTCAGCCAGGGGATACCTTGCTGCAAATTGACAATGTGACCATTGACCACTGGGGGCAAGTACCAGGAATTATCGGCGCAGGAGAAGGCAAAACCGTTACTCTGCTTGTAGAGCGGGAAGGTGTAACACAGGAGACAACCCTCACCCCAAAACAACAAACCCGCACCAATATTTTTGGGGAAGAAGAAAAAGCCTGGCTTTTGGGCATCCAAAATTCCGGCGCTGTACGTTATGAACCTCAGGGCTTTTTTGCGTCTGCTGCAGAGGGCTGGCGGCAAACCTGGTTTATTATGGACCTTACTGTTTCCGGCATCTGGAAACTGCTTACCGGCAGTGTAAGCGCGGACAATTTGGGCGGGCCTATTCTTATTGCGCAGATGGTGGGCAGCCAGGCAGAAATGGGCATTATCCCTCTTTTGCTTCTTACTGCTTTAATAAGCGTAAACCTTGGGCTTTTAAACCTTTTGCCTGTTCCCATTTTAGATGGCGGGCTTATTCTTTTCTGCCTTATTGAAATGGTGACACGCCGTCCGGTGAGTGAAAAAGTACAGGAAAGAGCCATGCAGGTGGGGGCCCTGTTACTTATTGCCCTTATGCTGTTTGCCACATGGAATGATATAATGCGGATTTTATCCTGAGGAAGTATGCCACTCTTACTTGCCCTGAATACTGCGGAACAGAGGGTACAGTTTGCCCTTGCCGAAACTGGTACAGAAACCGCCGCTAAAGCATCTGCCGGTCTTTTGGTTGCCCAAAGCTGGCAGATAAAAAGCGGGGGGACAGAATTACTCAGCCCTGCGCTGTCTATGGCCCTTATACGTCTTAAACGTCAGGCGCACGAAATTGAGCGCGTGGCGGTGGTTGTAGGGCCCGGCAATTTTACGGGTATTCGCCTGGGTATGGTCACTGCTGCGGGCCTTGCGCGTTCCTGCAAATTCTGCGGGAAAAACAGGCAGGGCACGCAGGAAAAAGCCTTGCAGGCGGGGCTGGATTACACGCATGCGCTGGCTTTTTCCGCCCATATGCAGTGCCGCTTTTCCGAAGAAACACGGGTGGGGGTTGTTACCCATGCGCGGAAAAATGTTGTGCATTACGGCTTTTTTGTGATCAGGGAAGGGCAGGTTGTGCAGTCTGCCCCGTGCCAGGAATTGTCGTTTGCTGCACCGGATGCGCCAAATGGGGCAGACGCGGCGGTTTTGCCCCTTGCGGCTGCGGATATTTTGCTTGGCAGTGGCCTTACCGGAAACCGCGAGTTTTTTGATTCCCAATCCTTCCGCGCCCGTGTTCTGCCGCCGCTTTTTAATAATCCTCTGCCAGAGGCATTGCTGGCTCTGGCGGAGCAAACGCCCTACTCTCTGGACGACCCCAAGCCTTTGTATGTGCGCGAGTGCGACGCTGTGGAAAACCTGCCGCAAATAAGCCGTACATTAGGGCATGACCCGGCAAAATCTCTGGCAGAATACCACAGGCTTATGGGGTTGTAAGATAACCGAACACCCTATACGTATTTCCCTATTGATTTGAGAATAATCCGGAGCGTTTTGAAAAAACTCTAAACTTTTTTTCTTTCCTCCCGATAGGAATAAATGGAAAAGCCTTTTGTCTGGGAGCAGGCAGAAGGTGGGTATTTTTTGCACAAAGTTTGTGCGTAATTGCGTGTTGGAACAGATTTTGCAGGCTAAACCGCAAAGCGGCAACCTTTTCCGCACGAGGTGTAGTTATGACGCAATCCATATCTGGTGGTATAAGCTTTCCCAGCCTTGGCTCAGGCACTGACTTTGCCGGCATCATAGAAAAGCTTAAAAAAATAGAAGAAATTCCCGTTAACCGTATGCAGTTATGGAAAGCGGAATGGGAATTAAGAATATCAGGCTTTGAAGATATCCAAAGCCAGTTGCGTACCTCCAAATCCGTGTTTGACTCCTATTCCAAACTCAGCAGTATGCTTTTGCGTACAACTGACAGCTCCGACAGTACGGTTGCAACAGCAAAAGCCACAGGGAATGCACCTGAGGGCACCTATTCTATTGATGTGAAGCAGCTTGCCACAAGCGCCATATGGAGCAATAAAAAAACATACAATAAAGACAGTGTTATTAACGATACAGAAAGCCCGCTGGAGTTTTCGTATGCCTACAAAGGCACTGCACGCACGCTTGTTGTACCCAAGGGTATGACTATTGAACAGCTTGTGAACCGCATAAATTCTGATACACAAAACCCCGGCGTTAAAGCCTCTCTTATTAAAAATGGTTCCGGGTATGTGTTCCAGCTTCAGGGCAAGGACACAGGGCTGGAGTCTGCCCTTACGGTTTCTTCCACCATAGCGGATTTTGGCGGCCCCAGAAACCTGAGTGGTAAAGACCTTATCCTCAATAATACCGCTTCTCCCCAAAGTTACACCTATATGTACAATGGGATAGAAACCACGGTGAATATTCCCCCGGGTGCCACAGCGGACGATTTTCTCAAAGCGTTAAACGATGACCCCAATAACCCGGGTGTACTTTTTTCCTTTAAGCAGGATGGCTCTGATATACGCCTGCGCACACAGGATGCGGAAAGCAAAGCGGATATTGTGCTGGCAGGTTCAGGTACTATACCGGAATTGGGCATGCTTTCCAGTTTTGCCACAAAGGACGTTGTGGTCAACGATGGCACAGGCGCTGTTAAATACACCTGGGCCATGGATGGCGTGAACTATAGTTTTGACGTCCCCGCCGGCACAACTGCCGAACAATTTGTAGATTTATTCAACAAATCCAAAGGAAACCCGGGTGTCCGTGCCAGTCTGGTGCAAGACGCTTCCGGTGATTTTGGCCTGCATTTTGAGGAAATTGACACCAGTATTAATAACACAGGCGCCAATACCAACCTCACGTACTTTTTTAACGAAAAAACTGTCAGCCTGACTGTGCCGGATGGCACATCCATGCGGGAGTTTGTGAACCTTTTTAACGAAGATCCCAATAACCCGGGCCTTACCGCGCGTATGGAAGGTGGCCCCAATGGGTATAGCATCAATTTTTATGAAAAAGACAAAGGCAAGCAGGTAAACCTGCCAATGGACACGGATATTGAGGCTTTACGCAAGCCTTTTAACGTGCCTGACCCAGGTAGCAACCTTAATGCCACCACTGCCACAAAAAAATTCACCTATGTGCAGGGCGATAAAGAAATTTCCGTGGATATTAAGCCTGGGATGAATCTTAACCAGTTTGCCGCTGCCATCAATGCGGAAAATGCCACTGTGGAAGCCAAAGTTATTGGCAATGCAACAGACGGCTATACTATTGAACTGAGTGATAAAGCCACAGGCGACCCCATCCCTCTTGTGTACACCAGTAATGCCACAGCCGTAGAAACAAAAGGCGTAACCCCGCTTGCTTCCTTTACGGATATAGGGGCCGTGCAGCCTGCTGTGAGCACACGTCTTACAGCTTTGGGGGGCATGCCTTCCTGGTCTGGCAAAAATCTTATTGCCAATGATGGCCTTAATCCGGAAGATTACACCTACACATACAAGGGCAATACTGTCACGGTCAGTGTGCCTTCGGGCGCAACTATGGAGGAGTTTACCAAACTCTTTAATGAAGACCCTAATAACCCGGGTGTAGTGGCAAGTTTGCGGGCCACAGGCGCAGGCTATGTGCTGACCATGAGTGATAAAACCACGGGTAATACCGTGAATCTGGAAAATGTCACCACCAATATGACCCGCTTACAGCCTGCACCGGATAACTGGTATATCCGCGATGCCCAGGACGCCCGTTTTACCCTGAATGGCTGGCCCCAGGAATTTACTTCCTCCAGTAATACACTGGACGAAGAATATATGGATGGTCTTACCATCACCATGAAAAGTGCAGGCAAAACGGAATTTACTGTCAGCACCGATACTTCTGGCATTAAAGACAACATTAAAAGCTTTGTCACTTCCATTAACGAGCTCAGGGCAAAAATAGCGGAACTAACCAAGGTAGATACAAAAAAGGAAGTTAAAGAGTTTGACCCCAAAAAGCTGAGTTCGCAAATGACCTGGCAAATGGGCTCTTCCCTTACAGGTAACTATGGCGTGCAGCTTCTTACCACGCGGCTGAACAATATTATTTCCAGCCCAATGGTAGGGTACCAGGTATCCAAAGACCCCAATGTGACTATTTTTAACACCTTGTCGCAGGTGGGCATTACCACAGTTACAGATGAAGCGGATGCAGAATTTGGCCTTTTGCGTATAGATGAAAAAAAGCTGGATGAAGCACTTGCCAAAAATGCGCAAAGTGTTGCGGAACTTTTTTCCGCAGATAAAGTCCCCTCAACAGACTCGCTGGACTTTTCTGTAGAAACCACCACCAGCAGCACAAAAGCCGGTTCGTATAAAGTAACATATTCTGTAGACGCGAACGGTGACCCGTATGATGTGTATATCAACGGCGCACTGGCCTCATCGGACAGTAATTTCCCCGGCCGTTACACAGTGGCAGATATGACCAACCCTGCGGCTGGTATGGCTATCCAGTTTTCCCTTGGCGCACTGACGGAAGGCTCCTACACAGGCAATATCCACGTTAAACAGGGAAAAGGCGGGGAACTGGCGGACTTTTGTTACAAAGAACTGCAAAATGATAAAGAAAACAATGAGCGCGGTTCTCTCCCTGTTCTTATTGATAACTACCGCGACATTGTTAAAAATATCGATACAAAAATCAGCAATGAAACTGCCCGCCTTTCCCAATGGGAAACCCGCATGAAACTTAAGTTTGCCCGTTTGGATACTTTGCTTGGCAAGTACGATAAGCAAATGGAGAAAAACGCGGCTGCTCTGGCACAGGCACAGGCAAACAGTAAAGCCAAATAAACGTGCAAAAAAGGTATGGCCCGCAGCCATTTTCCCATTCTATTATCCACGGTCGGTTGTTTTTGTGTGGGATGGTTTTATACGCAGTTTTTTCTCAGCTCTAAAGTATTTTGTCCCTGTGCCGAAAAGTACAGGTAGAGCGACCGGATTAACCGCAGTTACACCAGAACATGCCGGTAAATAATGATAATCGCCACCATGTTGTAAGGAGAGGCCATGCAAAACGCGGCCCAAGTTTACTTCCAGACACAGGTTTCTACCACAAGCCAGGGCGAAATTGTGGTCATGCTGTACGATGGCGCTTTGCGCTTTCTTTCGCAGGCCCGTGAAAAAATGCTGGAAAAAGATTATGCCGCTAAAGGCATTCTTATTTCCCGCGCCCTTGATATTGTTAATGAGCTGGATAGCTGCCTTAATCTGGAAGTAGGCGGAGATTTGGCGCAAAACCTGCACCAGTTGTACTTTATGTGCTGCACGCGCCTTCTGCAGGCTAACCTGAAACTGAATGTGGAACTTTTAGACAGTGTTGTGGGTATTCTTGAAGGATTAAAAAGCGCGTTTGAACAAATCCTGACTATGCCAGAAGCGCAGGCTGTAGCCCAAAAAATGAGTGTTCGCCAGCAAACCCACCAAATAAACAACCAGGCACGGCCTTTAAGCCAGCCCTCCGGTGCCCCCACCACCACGGCCCGTACTGTTGCCGCAGGTGTGTACCAAAACGCTGCCCCCACAGCGGAACAAAGCCCCGCGCCTTCTCTTACGCCCCCTTCACAGGCTTCCCAAATTATCCAGGCTATCCAAAAAATCCAGCCTGAGCCTGCCGCAAAACCAGAACCAGCCGCGCAGCCTGTTCCTCCGCTTGCCCCAGCCCCTGCTGCCCCCCGTCAGTCTGGTTTTGCCGCTAAAGGTATGGCCGCTTACGGCAAACTTTTGCAAAAAGCCTGAATACGGTATATTTTTCCCTACACCCAAAGCCTGCCTTACCCGCAGGCTTTTTGTTTTTTCCTCCGGCAATGCCCCCATTGGTTTGAGCATACGCTTGCCCAGAATAAGTCTGCCCAAAATAAGCTTGGCTGTCGGGGAAATGCTTTTTACGGAAAAATTTCCGTCATAGGAATATTACGCTGGGTTTGCCCGGGGATAAAAAGGCTCAGGCTTTCCAGGGGGTACACCCCATCTTTTGCGTGGATACTTTCACTTGAAAAATTGGCCACTATGCGTGTCCCATCAGAAAAACGGGTTTCCTGCACAAGCCTGTCCGCTGTGAGGTACCGAAAACCCACAAGAGATTCTGTAGCCAAACGGCTGTGTATAGGGCGAAACACCCTATCCTGCCGTGCTATCAGGGGCAAAAGATCCATCGCAGAACCACTTATGTGAAAAAGCGGCGGCACATTGTATAAAAACTGCATAAGGGTATTGGGCTTAAACACATTGGTGACTTTTACACTGTCCCACAACCAGTGGTGACTGGTGATAACAGAACCATGGAAAATAGCCTGATACAAAGGAATACGGCCTTCAGGCGCAAAATGCAGCAACCTGTACTGTTCCTTTACAGGGACAGGCTTAAAAAACAGCGAAGGCTCATGCGGTGGGTACCAGCCCCCCACATAATAGAGGGAATCCTTGTGGTTCATATCCGTATCCCCCCAACCAAAAACCGGGGTCTGCATACCGTGCGCATACACCAGATTACGGGTAAAAAGCGCCGTGCCGTCTTCTGAACCCATCACAAGCCCAAGCTTTTCCGCAGGGAATGCCATGTTGCTATTCAGGGCATCCACACTTTTAGCAAGATTCATTGTGGCGGATTTGTTATAATTTTCAAACGCCAGACCAGCTGCCCAGGAATCCAGAAACCAGGCATTAAACCCTGTGGCCTTTTGTATGGAAAGAACACGTTTTTCCATAGTGGGGCGCACACAAAGAGGGTCTGTGTAATGGCCGCGTCGCTGAAAACCTGCCTGGAGTTCCGCATTGGCCCCTTCAATAGTGCATTGTTCATACACACGCCTGCCAAGATGGCCCGTGTTCCAGTCCGGGTTATCCCCTGGACGCAGAGCTGTAGCGTAGGAATCATACGGGGCCACAATATACCCGGCTTCTATAAAAGCTTTTAACGCTTCCGGGTGCCAGAGCGCCCCCTCCCAGCCTTCGCCCAAACCTATCCAAAGGCGTTTTAAGCCGGCTTTTTGCAGGGCGTCCAACATAACAAAAGAAAGACCATCTCCCCATTCTGCAGGTGTGCTAGTAAGCGCAGAACCCAATGCTAAAAAAACGGATTCCCGTATTTCGCCGTACACCGCCACAAGACGATTCACTTGCGGTTCTTCTACCTGCCACGAAGCACGGGCAATCATATTAAGCCCATTATTCACGGCATTGATGATTTCTCGTTGCTCATAGGCGTATGGCACAATTTTTTTCTGCAGCAAATACTGCGGGATATAGGGCCGCAAAGCCACACTGAGCTGGCTGTCCCCTTCCAGCAAGCGGATAAACGTAAGCCAGTTGGTGACATCCTTGGGGGCCAGCAGGCCATTTCCCCAAAGATACAGGTGGGTAGCCCCATACATTTTTTCCACATCCGGCACTTTTGCCGCTTTTTCCTGCAAAGTGGCGTATTGCCCAATTTCCTGCAAATAACGTTTATAGCGGAATGCCCCTGCCAGCGGGTTTTCATCCGCAAAGTGGAGAAGAAATTCAAAGGGTTCTTTAAAGTCTAAAGGCGAAAAAGTGTGCGAAACTTCCACCCCCATCCCTGCCTGGTTATAAAAAAACTGCACAGTATTATTGTACGGGGTAAGAAGCAGGGTATGCACACCCCCTTCCTGGAAAACCTGACCAAGCAGAGGTAAACTGAGGTCTGCCAAGGTATTATAGGTATCCTGCGCCAGCATTTTATGCCGCGCCACGTCATGGGCGGCAATAAAACGGCCTTCTGCCAAAGGCACCAGAAAATCTCCCAGAGGGATCTGGCGCATAAAACGTATGGTGCGCGGCGCATCACTGCGGATGGTGATACGCAAATCCGGGCCATCCAGTTTTGCCTCCAGCTTGCAGGCTGTGCCATCCCAAATCCAGCGGGCAGTGTCGGCTTTTTGCTCAAGCGCGCTTACGGTGTGCACTTCCTGCATATCAGGAAGATTAGACCCCCCTGTTCCCGTGGAACAGTCCGCTTTAAAAGGCGCAAGCAGGCGTATGGCAAGCGTGGTTGGGTCAATCTCTACCCTGTACGGCCCGCTTGAGAGCTCAAAAGCCAAAGCCGGGGCAGAAAAAACGCACAAAAGAAAAAAAACAAGGCAGCTGGTGCGGCGTAAGAACATGGGATTAGTCCTCAAAAACAGTATGGGGAAAGGAAAAAAGCCTTTCCAGAGTATACCCAGCATACAGCGCAGGGATTGGAAGGTCAAGGGGGAAACACAACACCCATTCCATAAAACACAAGGCCGTATTTTCTTTACAAAAATACGACCTTCAGACTAATGACAAACCCCTCTGGGGTTTGCGCCGCCCACCATCGCGCTTTGCTTGCTGGGCGGAAAGGCACGGCATTCGGTCATTTAACGGCATGGCAAAGCCATGTCTATTCCCTCTGCCGGCAGGTTGCTGACTTTGTCACCAACCTGAAGGCCGTATTTTCTTTACGAAAATACGGCCTTGTAGGTTTTATACGAAAGAGGTAATCAGCGAGCTTGCAGTTCCGTCAAGAAGTTACGCAGTTTTTGCAAAAGTTCCTGTGCAACTTCAGGATGTTGTTTTACAACATTGTGCAACTGGAAGGGGTCTGTACGGCGGTTATACAATTCATCTTCTTCCGGGGTGATATACGCGGCACCCGGGGTGCATGTCCATTGTTCTTCCCCGTCCAGAGTGGCGGCTTCCTTATGTTTGGTAAGTACATCGCTGGTGCCGCCCAAAGCGTCTGACTTTGTTTCCATACGGGTATAATCGCGGTCATGTTCTTCCGCCATTTTTTTGCCTATGGAACTAGCGGCTTTCATGATATTCCCACCGGTTTCTATCATAAAGGCCATTGTTTGCTTGTCTTTTAACGGCCAATGGATGTACGACCAGTCTTCTGTGTAAATAGACCAGCCTGCTTTATAAAAACCGGAAATAACAAAGTCCCGTACTTTTTCTACTGCCCCCCGGGCCATAGGCAAAAGCGAAAAACCCTGCATGTCCGGGTGTACACCAATGCCCAGCCAGTCGCACACAGTGGGGGCTACGTCCACACTTTGCACAAAGCCTTTCACACGTTTGCCAGCCGGTAATCCAGGCCCGCGCATAATAAAGGGCGCGTGCACCAGTTCTTCATACGGCCAGGGGCGGATTTTACGCATAATGCCGTGGCCGTGTTCGCCATATCCCATAGGTTCACCGTGGTCAGAAACCATCAGCATAAGGGTGTTTTCTTCAAAGCCAAGGCGACGTACAGAATCCAGCAGGTACCCAAACCATTTATCGCACAGGGTAACCAGCTCCGCGTACAACATGCGGATATGGTGCAATTCCCGCTCCTGATAAATGCCATCGCAGTCGCCCATAAAGGGCAAAAAATCTTCTTTGCCTGTGTAATCCGGGTCATAGGGGCAGGGAATGTCCATATACACGGAAGGCGGGTTCCACGGTTCGTGCGGGTCAAAGCTGTCTATCCACAGATAAAACTGCTTGTTGCGGTCTACCTGTTCCAGATAATTCACCGCGTTTTTTATGGTTTTGGCTACCCAGCGGTCTTCATCCGTGCGCCAGTATTGCATTTCCCTCAGGTAGTTGGTCATTTCGTCAAGCTGGGAATAAAAAGTGGATTCCCCTAATTTTTCCTTAGAGCCTTTGGCCGCGTAGTCATTAATAAAATCGAGCGGGTTGTAGTGGTACAGGGGGTCATTGTGGTAATATTCGTCATCATTTTCATGGCCATGGGTAAACCACACCTTATCATACCCGCGGGTGTAACCAAACTTGGGCTGTCTGTACATGGGGCAGTCAAAAATAAGGGCGGTGTCAATGGGGCGGCCCCAGCATAAGTCCGCTATGGTGGTGTCTTCCATGGAAAGGGGAACCCAACCAGCCACAGGCAGGGTGTAACGCCCTGTTTGCATGGCACGCCGGCACGGCACTGTGGGTAAACCTTCTATATACATATTCTCAAAAAGTACACCTTCGCGCGCAAAGCGGTCCATATTGGGTGTTTTTATCCAGGTATTACCATAGCAGCCCAGATAATTAAACTGCAGACTGTCGAACATAGTGACAATGACGTTTTTTTGCATTGTTTTTTCTCCAAATCAGGGTTCAGAATTTCGCTATACTATCCTGGTTATGCCAGAATGGAAGCTTAATAATAATGCCGTACACAACAATAAACACAAGCGCCATGTAAATAATGGGCATATACCCGCCATTATACAGCACCTGAGAGAACATAATAGGCTGCGTAATTGCCATAAACGGTAAACCCAAAATCATACTGACAATACCCTGCAGGCTCATTTCCTGCGGTACTGTACTTTTAAATTCCGGGTCTACCATACGCATAAGAACAAAACCTGTGGTAATAGTACCTGTAAGATTGCCAAAAAGACCAAGCATGTGTTCTGCCGGATAATAGTCTTCCTTCATTTTGCGTGTGGCCCACCAGAGAACAGCCGCTGTGACAAGCGCGCTTGCCACACTCATCAGCACAAGAAGCACAATCCACTCACGCACAACAAGCAGGGAAATACCCACAAGAGAACCCACAGCTATGTAGTCCACTGTCAGGTTCATAATGCGGCTGTTGGTTTCCGGGTCAAACAAATGTTCGCAGCGGAACACCCGTTTAATAAGCAGTTCCCGCATAATAAGGCCGCAGGGCATACACACAAGAAACGCAAAAAGCCCCCAGATCATAGCCATAACATTCTTAGGCAACACGTTTTCCAGAAACCCCATAATAGCAAAAGCAGCCATGTAAGATATGGCCACAAGGGCCATCTGGAACGAAAGGGTGTCTATATTATTATTCATAAAACGCAGTTTACCGGCGCTGGGCTGGCAGCCTTCTTCATAAATACCATAGCCTTCAGAAGCGGAGCAGGTAAAAGCGTCTGCGGTTATGCCACGCTTTTTGCGGATAATATTGGCAATAGGCACACCAAACACAAGGGAGGTAAGATAGCCAACTGCCGCAAACGCAAGGCCAAGGCTGATCATATTGGGGATACCAGCCTGTTCAAAAATAGCACCGTATGTCAGCGCCGCGCCCGGGCCGGCGGCAAAACCCTGCATAAGTAACTGCCCGGCAGATTCAAAAAGCTGCGTGCCAAAGACCACATTGTACAAAACAATAAGACCAATACCAATAAGCACCTGGAAGTTGGAAACAACAGATGCCAGACAACAGTTAAAAACACTGCCCTTTATAACCCTGCCCGCACGCGATGCAGGAATACCCATAAGGCCCATACAGACAAAGCTTAAGTTAAACAGGTGAAACACAATAAACTGCATAGTATTGTATGTTGGAGCAAAAGAACCGGTTAAACTAAGCAACCCTGTGTTTGTGGCAATACAACCAAGCAGACCGCCGATCATACACCCTGGTATCAGATATTTACGGCAAAAAGGGATACATACACGGCATGCTGCGCCAAGGATAAGGAAAATACCAATCCATCCAATGGCAACAAGAACATCTACGGGATACGGTGAAGACTGAAGCATAGTAGACCTCAATACATGATTTATGGGTGATAAACATTGCCACAGAACTGCAAGGGAATCAAAATTCAATGCTGCATTAACCGCTATAATCGAGTGTAGAATGTGCGCATACAGGGCATTTATGTATTTGTTCTCCTTGTTTAAAAATGCCGTCTACGCTGGGAAAACCTGACTATCTGCCATGTATAGCAAAAAACAGGCCAATACTGTGTATAATGTATTCCAGCATGTTAGCGTAAAAAACAGAGAAAAAGCAATATAAAGCACCTATTGCTTTTTAGTGCTTTTTTATATACCTTGCGCCCATCAGGAGAGCTTTATATGGAAAAAGAAAGGGAAAAAAACAGGCAGGAGATAGCGGATATCCAGGATTTTGCCAATGTGCTGTGTGAAAACATGAACCTGGAGGAAGCCCTTTCCCTGCTTTTCCGTTTTCTTGCCAAAACTATACCTGTTACCCGCGTGGTATGTTTTGATATTGATGAAAAAAAAGAACTGGTGTCTTTTCCTGTGGAATACCATGTGCCGGAGCTTGAACCATTATCCTCTTCTTTTGCCCCTATTTTCCCACAGGTTATTAAATCCCTGGGTATACGGCGGCTGTTTAATATGGGGCCACGGTATGAATTTACGGAAGACGAAAGAAAACTGCCACAGGAAAACCTGCTGGGTTTTATTCCGCAATCTTTTTTTGCTGTGCCACTGTATGAAAACATACAGGATGGCCGGATGCTTAACCTCACGTTTTTCCACACCCAGCAGCAGGTGTATTCCGCTTCCATACGCAAAAGAGTGATGAATTTTATCCCTATATTAGAAGCTCTTATTTACAAATTTATCCAATACCCGCGGTATCTTTCCATTGATTCCAGCCCTCCTTCCAAAGACACATCCAGTATTGATTTACTTTACAAATGCCCGGATATTGCGCCCATTATGCGGGAGGTAGACGCAGTAGCCACCACACGCGCTCTGGTGCTTATACAAGGCGCAAGTGGCACAGGCAAAGAAAGTGTGGCAGAAGCCATACACAACCGTTCCAGACGTTCCCACACACCGCTTGTAAAAATAAACTGCGGGGCTGTGGAGCCCAACCTTCTGGGGGCAGAACTTTTTGGGCATGAGCGCGGGGCTTTTACCGGCGCGGTGAATACCCACAAAGGGGTATTTGAACAGGCAAACGGTGGCACATTATTTTTAGATGAAATTGGGGAACTGCCCCTCACCGCGCAGGTGTATCTTTTGCGTGTGCTGGAAAACGGCACTATACGCCGCGTGGGGGGCGACAGAGAAATACCCGTGGATGTACGGGTTATAGCGGCCACCAATAAATCTTTGGAAAATATGGTGCGTAATGGCACATTCCGGCAAGATTTATTTTACCGCCTGAACTGTTTTGTTATTAACCTGCCAACTCTGGACGAACGGAAACGGGATATCACGGTGCTGCTCAGTTATTTTCACAGTTCAGCCCAAAGCCGGCTTGGGCTGGATTATGTACCAGCCATGAATCTTTCCACTATGGCGGAGTTGCAAAATCGTTCCTGGCCCGGTAATATCCGGCAGTTACGCAACACACTGGACAGGGCCATTATCCGCGGCTCTGCGGCTGGTGCACCTGCCTTGCGTATTGATGGCAGTATAGAAAATATTACCCCGGCTTTTGGTTTTTCCACCAAAAACAGCACGGAAAAAACACAGCTTCTTGACGCCTTGGAGCAAAGTCATGGCCGTATCCAGGGAAAAAATGGCGCGGCAGCCTTGCTGGGGGTAAGCCACACCACAGTGCGCTACCGTATGCGTAAATACGGCATCCCTTTACCACGGCAAAACACCTGATTTTACCTGCCCAGTCTGCTCGGGTCTTGTCCCGGTCTGTCTGGTCTGCCTGGCTTTTCCCACAGCATACCGGCTTCAAACAAGCAGGAAAAAGCTTTCCCATACATGGAAAGAAAGCACGGCCCATACGTATCTTTACTTTTAGCGTAAAAAAATGTACATATCACAAAAATATCGTGTGTTATTTTGTATTTCTACAAAAAAGAAAGGCTTTCCGGTAAAAAATGGAAAATAAAGACAAAGAACTCCATGACATGCTGAAAGGACCCGTGCTGTGGACCTTTCTGAAATACTGCGTCCCATGGACATTTTCCATTCTGGCCATGGGTTCTGCCACGGTGATTGACGGCATGTTTGTAGGCCGCTATGTGGGCGCCATACCCCTTGCCACCCTGAACCTTGTTACCCCGCTTTTTTCGCTTTTTTTTGGCTTTGGCATGATGATTATGGCGGGCGGCTCTGTACGCTGCGGGAATTATCTGGGCGAAGGCAATAAAGAAGCGGCTTCTGCCATGATGGCAAAAGTGCTTGTGTCTCTTGCTGTTTTTGCCAGTTTTATGAGTGTGTTAGGCACGGTTTTTATTGGGGATTTGGTAAAGTTTTTAGGCGCCACAGGGGAACTTGCCGAAGCGTGCGAAGAATACCTGTACACCTTTTTGTTTTTTGGGCCTTTTGTGCCTGCTGCTACTGCGCTTTCCGGTTTTGTGCGCATAGACCAGCGCCCCTTGCTTGCCAGTGTGTGCCTTATCCTGACCGCAGTGATTAATATTATATTAGATGCGCTTTTTGTGGCCCACTGGGGCTGGGGACTACGCGGGGCGGCCTTTGCCACAGGTTTGGCCTACACCCTGCCCTCGCTTATTTTAGTGACACACTTTTTTTCGCCCAAATGCTCGTATTCCTGGCCTAAAATCTGGGGTAAATGGAGCGAAGTTTTAAAGGCCTGCTGGCTTGGCACTGCGGGTTTTGTGAATGAAATGTCTGGCGGGTTTATTATTATGCTGCTTAACTGGACACTGATGGATTATGTGGGTTCCATGGGTGTAGCGGCTTTTTCCGTGCTCAATTATATTATTATGATGGGCCTTATGCTATTTTTTGGCATAAGCGACTCCATGGCCCCCATTATCAGTGTAAACAGAGGCGCAAAACGTATAGACAGAATGCACGCCTTTTTACGCACCGCTATGGTAAGTGTTACCCTGCTTTCCTGTTGCGTGTTTTTTGTGATGAGCTTTTTCCCGGAAACTCTGGTGCGTGTATTTATCCCAGGCGAAAAAGAAGTGATGGATTTATCGCTTCTTTTTATGCACGCGGCACGCTGGCTGTTTTTTTTCAAGGGCCTTACCCTTGTTACAGCCGCGTATTTTACAGGCAGGCAGTGGCCTAACCAGGCTATCACGGTGGCTCTTTGCCGCAGCCTTCTTTTCCCCACACTGTTTATTCTTTCACTGCCGCGCCTTTTAGGCTGGGAATACCTGTTTTACGCTATGCCACTGGCAGAAGCTTTTAGTTGCTGCATTGCCCTTACCCTGCTTGTATTTTCCGAGAAAAAAGATAACAGAAAAATTGTCCCGTCTGTTCTTCACGAACATTCTCCAAAATAAAAATCCCCCTTACGGGGGATACAAGCAGGCATATAAACTCCTGCTATTTACTCAACATTATTATACTTACTCAACAACCGTGATTGTTTTAATCACAATCGGTTCCACAGGCACATCCCCGTGGGGGCCGCTTTTGCCGGTTTTTACTTTGCCAATGGCGTCCACAACATCCTTGCCTTCCACCACTTTGCCAAATACAGCGTAACCCCAGCCGGAAGGTGTGGGGGCAGTGAAGTTCAGGAAATCATTGTCCTTGGTGTTAATAAAAAACTGGGCAGAAGCAGAATGCGGGTCAGGTGTGCGGGCCATAGCGATAGTATAAATATCGTTTTTCAGGCCATTATCCGCTTCATTTTTTACAGTTTTGGGGGCAGGTTTCTGGGTCATGTTCTGGTCAAAACCACCGCCCTGGATCATAAAATTATCAATGACACGGTGAAAAATAGTGCCGTCATAATGGCCGCTTTTTGCATACTCCAAAAAGTTTGCAACTGTAAGAGGAGCTTTCTCCGCGTCCAGCTCTACGGTGATATCACCCATAGAAGTTTCAATTTTTACCATTGGTTTTTCTCCGGCTGCTTGCGCCTGGGGCATTCCCGCCATTACTGCAAGGGCAGTGAATACCAGGCAGACTTTAAGAAAATTCTTTTTCATATGTTTCCTCAAGGTTATGCGCGATAAATTTTTATACCTTTTTTTTGGCAAAAAAGCAAATGTGCCTGCAGGACTTTTCCTGCCCTGTAGAACAAAACCACAACCATAACTCAAAAAACTTCAGGTAATGGTTTTTTTCTGTGGGGGCTAAAGGGGGGGCAAAAATCATGGCTTGTCTTTTTTTCCAAGCGGTATTAGGATGGGCTTTCTTTTTTAGAGCATTTCCGTTAATAAACGCGAAATGCTCTGGCGGCAGCGCGAGCGGCCGCCCGCGGCGAGGAGTAGGCGAAATTTACTTTTGCCGTCACGACGATGCAGGCGTGTCTTTTGATAATTATCACAATTTATTGCGATAATTATCAAAATTGCCCTCGTGTTTACTTGCAAAAGTAAACACGAGAAAACCCGTAGGGTTTTACGCCGCTCATGGCGGCGTAAGTGAGCAAAAAACCACGTTTTTTTGCTCACGATCCTGCGAAAATTTTGAACAACATTATGTTCAAAATTTTTGCATTTAGACACAAGATGAGGAAATGCCTATGTTAAGCTACCCGCAAATAAGTCCCATTGCTTTTTCCCTGGGGCCGCTTCAAGTGCATTGGTACGGCCTTATGTATATTCTGGCTTTTGGCGCTGCCTGGCTGCTGGGCCGTTACAGGGCAGGCAAACCCGGCTCCGGCTGGACAAAAAACGATGTGGACGATATTGCCACATGGGCCATGCTGGGGGTTATTTTTGGTGCCCGCCTTGGCTTTGTGCTTTTTTACGATTTAAACACCTATCTGGCAGATCCTTTGGAAATTTTGCGTGTCTGGCACGGGGGCATGAGTTTTCACGGGGGGCTTGTGGGTGTGCTGCTTGTGGCTTTTATATGGGCCAAAGCTAAACACAAACGTTTTCTGGATGTTACAGACTTTGTGGCCCCTCTTGTTCCCCTTGGCCTGCTTTTTGGGCGTATTGCCAATTTTATCAACGCAGAACTTTGGGGCAGAGTCACCACCGTGCCGTGGGGTATGGTGTTCCCCAATGCCGGGGATATGCCGCGCCACCCCACCCAGCTGTACGAAGCCTGCCTGGAAGGCTTGCTGCTTTTCCTTATTATCTGGTTTTTTTCCCGCAAACCCCGGCCTCTTGGCGCAGTCTCCGGCCTTTTTGCTGTATGTTATGCCGTATTCCGTATAACAGTAGAATTTTTCCGCGTGCCGGATTTCCAGCTTGGCTATTTATACGCCGATTGGGTCACCATGGGACAAATTCTTAGCCTGCCTATGCTGGTTATTGGCATTTGTCTGCTGGTTTACGCGGCAAAAGAAGGCAAAAATCCTTCCCGTCACCGCGTGGTGCTGGAAGATGGCACAGTTTTGTGGGTAAAACGGAAATAAGCATCCACAACTTTTGATTTTTCCCCTCCAAAAAACTGGCCAGATGGGGAAGTGCGCCCAATGTCCGGCATACCCGCCGTCTTTGCTTGACAAGCAGGCATTTGTGTGGGAAAATTTTTAATTAGAGCGGATTCTGTCCCCCATGGACAAAATACACCGCCAGAACAGATAAGGGAGAACCTATGCCCAAAGAAGACGCTATTGAAGTAGACGGTATTGTGCAGGAAGCCTTGCCAAACGCCATGTTCCGTGTGGAATTGGAAAATGGCCATGTGGTGCTTGCGCACATTTCCGGTAAAATGCGCAAGTTTTATATCCGTATTTTGCCGGGTGACAAGGTAAAGGTGGAGCTTTCCCCCTATGACCTTACCCGCGGTCGCATTACCTACCGCATGAAATAGCTGTGCGTTCTTCCCGCTTGCCGTGGAAACAACCACGGCTTTATACGCATTCTGCTTCCAAACTGGTTACACTGGCCCCATCTTCCGTGGGGCTTTTCCGTTATCTGCTGGAAGGATACGACAATCTGGCCGGCTTTACTGTTATTAATCCGGCACGGGCTATACTGCGGCTTTTTTATTCCCATCATCAGGAAGCGGATATGCTTTTAGCCCTTGCGGAAATACAGGCACTTGTGGATATTGATGTGCAGCCCTGGCCTTTTGAAACAAAAGAATAGCGCGGCCCGCGTATAACGCGCCATGCGCCCCCTCTTCCAGAACATATAGCAAAACCTGCCAATTCGGTTATGCCAGTTATGCCAGTTATATCCGGGCCAACAGAGAATATTTGGGGAATATTGGGGGAATATTGGGGGAATGCTCTACAGTTTTCCCCCTCTTTGGGTCCAATAACACAACGCTCTTAAAAGTTCATCTGGGTTAATAGGCTTTGTGATATGCGCCTGCATTCCCACTTCCAGACTTCTTTCCTGATCCCCTGACATCGCGTGTGCCGTCATGGCAATAATGGGGGTGTTATCCAGAGCACGGTTGGCGCGCAGGCGCACGGTGGCTTCAATACCATCCATTTCCGGCATTTGTATATCCATAAGGATAACATCAAATGGGACAAGATTTGCCTGGCGTATCGCTTCCTTGCCATTGTCCGCCAGCGCAACTTCCATACCAAAGGATGTCAGTAGCTCTTGGGCAATAAGCTGATTTATTTCATTATCTTCAACAAGTAACGCGCGTTTACCTTGTAATACAGCTACGTTCATTTCTGAAGCAAGGTTTTCTTTTGCCTGCACATACAAAGGCAGCAAGTTGGCCTGTTCTTCCCCTTCTGGTGCATGGCTGGCGGCAAATCTCTGCAAGGCAACAAGCAAAGAATCTAACAGGGAAGAAGGGGTGATAGGTTTCACCAGCACATCGTCCACCCCTGCGGCAAGAGCGTCTTTGGCGATTTTTTCGCGGTCATACGCAGTGACCATAATAATGGGCAAATCTTTCAACCTGGAAACGGCACGCAGGCGTGAGGCAAGTTCCACACCATCCATGCCTGGCATTTTCCAATCCAGCACAACGGCAAAATAGGGTGTCCCCTTACTTTGGTGCGCGTTAAACATCTGTATGGCGCTTTCCCCATCTCCCGCTTCATCCGCGCTGGTGCCAAAGTTTTCCAGGTAATGGTGCAGAATACGCCGGGAAACATCACTGTCGTCTACAATAAGGGCTTTTTTCCCTGCAAGTTCACGCATAAGCGCGGGCCTTGCGGAGGCATCATAGGCCGCTTTAGCCGTTAATGCCACCTGGGGTCTTTCAAATTCCGCGGTAAAAATAAAGGTAGAACCTTTGCCCAGTGTGCTTTCTACGGTTATTTCCCCTCCCATAAGCGTCACAAGCTGCTTACAGATGGTAAGCCCAAGGCCCGTGCCCCCATACCGCCGCGTGATGGAGGTATCTGCCTGGGTAAAGGCCTCAAACAATCGCAACAGGTTACTGGGCTCTATGCCTATACCTGTGTCTTCTACAGCAAAACGCAGCACCGCCATGGTAGGGGTAACATGCACCTTGCCCACCCGTATAAGAATATACCCGGCATGGGTAAATTTTATGGCATTGCCTACCAGATTCACAATAATCTGGCCAAGGCGCATGGGGTCACCTACCAAATCCGCGGGAATGGATTCTTCTATATCAAAAAAGATTTCCAGCCCTTTTTCCGTTATGGAAGACACAACAGGTTGTATGGTGGTTTCCAAAACTTCCATAAGCGAAAAAGGTATATTTTCCATCTCCAGCTTACCGGCTTCAATTTTAGAAAAATCCAAAATATCATTGATAATATGCAAAAGCGACTTTGCAGATACATCTATTTTTTCAATATAATTGCGCAACTGGGGTGATAAATCCTCCACCTGCAAAGCAAGGTGGGCCAGGCCCATAATGCCATTCATAGGGGTACGTATTTCATGGCTCATATTGGCAATAAAGTCACTTTTTGCCTGATTAGCCGCCTGGGCGCGCTCCCGTGCTTCAATAAGCTCCACCTCCATGGCTTTGCGTTCCGTGATATCACGGCCCACCCCAAGCAGACCAAGCAAAGTGCCATCCGTTGCGATGCAGGGAGTTTTTATTGTTTCAAGCTGAAGCCTAATCCCCGCCGCGGACATCACATATTCTTCTATACGGATGGAAGAACCGCTTTTTATAACCCGTAAATCGTCCGCCACATAGGCTTTTGCGTCTTCCGGGCTGTAGCCGAAAACTTCATCGTCTGCATGACCAATTATTTTTTCTATATCTTTGCCAACAAACCCCGCAAAAGACTTATTGCACGTAATATATATCCCTTCTGTAGATTTATAAAAAACAAAGTCTGGTATGGAATCAATAACAGTACGTAAAAGTACACGCTCTTTATCTAAATCTTGCTTTGCCTCATATTCTTCCGTTACATTAAAAAACCAGCGTAATTCTGCATATTGCCCTTCATAATCAATGGCAGAGGCGGAAACAAGAATACGCAATTCTTTTCCATAATTATCACGCATGGTGATGGTGTCGTTATAAACAGTTTTACCTTCGCTTAGGGCATTACTGACACGAATACGGTCATTCATATCCGTATAAAATATGCGTGGGTCATCTTTTTCTTCACAGCGAAACATAGCATTTAGTTCTGCATTTCTAAATAAAAAATCTCCATCCGCCGATGTAACAGAAATCCCAATGGGGCTGGAATGTATCATTTTTGCAAAGGTTTCACGCTGTCTGTTCAGTATAGAATTTTGATTATGTAATGTCGCTGTACGCACATTAACAACTTCTTCAAGTTCATTCTTTACTTTTATAATAGCTTCACGACTTTGTGATTCAATAAAGGCTAAACGCACAACCATTCTATGGAGTAACACAAGGACAACAGCTAAAATAACCAAGGCTGCAATAGTATTGCTGAAGAGAGAACTGCGCAACAATGCGGTGAGTGGTGCGTAGGAAGCTTTTTTGTCTAAACCAATAACAACTCGCCATGGTGTTCCTTCAATAGGTGTCCATAAGCCTATCCGTTCCCCATGGTCAACAAATTCTGTCGGTGTTTCCGCAGGTACATCCAAAATATGCGATGCAGGAAAATCATAGATATTGGAATTAATAGGCATCGCGGTAGAGCTTATAAGGACAATGTCATTTTCATCAATAATGCGTATAATATCCCCGCGCTTTTTTGAAATAAGACTATTCCATGTACCATTAATGGCATTCACACTGAAGGAGATAAATAAAACGCCAATTGGTACACCATTACTGTAAACAGGGACAGAATAAAACAAAATCTGCTTTGTTGCATCATCTGTAAGAAAGGAACCAAGAACAGAATTTCCTTTTAATGTTTCCTGAAAAAAATCTTTCTTTGAAAAACTGGGATCTACCTCAACAGCAGTAAGCACAGGAACACCATTTTTTGCATAAAGCACAATGTTGTCCAAATCATCTCTATTTTCAACATTCGAGCGAAAAATAGTCCGAAATTCCTTTTTTAAATGCGGATCAAATGCATCACCATCCAAAATTAACCTGCGCACATGGGGCAGTGCTGCATACACATGGGCTGTTTCTTTGGTTTTTACTATAGAGGCAGTTGTAAGAGCGGCAATTTCCCGCGAAACAGAAAGCTGGTTTTCCACAATAGTTTCGTATAAGCTTTGCTCTGCCCGCTGGTAATCCATAACAACCACAACAGCAAAAGAAATGGCAACAAGCAAAACTACCGGGAAATAAAGACGAATTTTATGGAACACGCTACACTCCTTTAAAAAACAGGCATCACAGGTAGCAGAAAAATAGTGATCAGAACAGACAGGAATCTTTGCATGCAGAGCGCAAGAGTGCAGTTGTAAAAAAAACCATTAAATAATAAGAATATACACAAAAGGCAATTTACAAAAAAAATGCGTGAAAAAAGATCATCGCCGCACCAGCGCAGGCAATACAAAATATCACCGCGATTGTCTCCAAGCATTGCCACAAAATTGTGATTATGCATGAAAGGCAGCTGCCTTTCGGGCGGCGAACATATATGTTGTCTGCACCACATAACAAGCGTTTTGCCCCCAGCCTGCCCCGCCCACGCCGGCAGGCTCTGGGAAGCTCTCACTATCGCCAGAACCTTCGCGCGTTTTAACGGAAATGCTCTTTACAATGGCACAAACCTTTCACCCCAGTCAGTCAGGGAAGTTCCGCAGGGAAGTAGCTGAGGACACAGGAGGTAACATATTCTATGTGCTTAGTATTTGCAAGGGTAATCTCCCCTGCTTTTTCCCCCCATAAAGCCGTGTACCGGCAAAAAACAAAAAGCTTGCGTGGAAGATTTTATCAAATAAACAGCATAGATACACTTAAAGCGCGTCATAGGCTTTACGTATTGCCTGTATATCTTGCCACATTAACCACTTGGGTGAGCCCTGTGTCCGCGCGGCATTACGCAAAAGGTAGGAAGGATGAAAAATGGGCATCATTTTTGCGCCATACGGGCCATCAAACCATTGCCCACGCACTTTTGTGATACCCGTATCTGTTTGCAGCATAGAGTTTAAGGCAACCTTGCCACAAATCAGGATAATACGCGGTTTCAGAATTTCCAGCTGCGCGTCCAGGTATTCACGGCATGCCTGTTTTTCCGCCGGCAAAGGATCACGATTATCAGGCGGCCGGCACTTTAATGTATTGCAAATATAGATATGCTCTTGCCGTGTAAAACCAACAGAAAAAAGAATTTTATCCAAAAGCTGCCCAGCTTTCCCCACAAACGGTATGCCCTGCTGGTCTTCATAAAAGCCCGGGGCTTCCCCAATAAGCATAAGTTTATGGTTAGGCACCCCGTCGGAAAAGACCGTGTGGGTCCGCGAAGTATGCAGGGCGCATTTTGTGCATGTGGCACATTGCGCTCTAACTGATTCTAATATTTCATAATTTTCCATGGATTTACTATACAGCAAAGCCTTTTGGTTTTCAAGCAAATTCCTGCATGCATCTGCCAGCCCATGCCGCTTAAACGGCCAAACCCCTTGGGAGAGTGTTATCACTCATCAACCAAGGGGTTTGTAAATAAATCTGGCGTTGTCCTACTTTCCCACACTAATAAATGCAGTATCATGGGCGATGAAGAGCTTAACTGCCGAGTTCGGAATGGGATCGGGTGTGGCCTCTTCTCCAAGAACGCCAGAAATTTAGCGAAAACGCTGGTCTTTTTGCCGATCGCTTCGTCAGGCTTCTTTTGCCTCAGCTCATGTATGTCTAAATACACTTCGCTTCGTCAAAAGTGCGCCTTCCTCGCGCTAGGCAAAAACTCCAACGTTTTCGCCTTCGGCTTCAGATTTGTGCATTTTCAAAAAATCAAAGATGGGGATGTTAAAGACTTCCCATGTCTTGTAATTGGCAGAGAAGGAAGAAGTTCATTTCGAAGTAAATATAACAAGCCAATTGGACTATTAGTACTTCTCAGCTGCGCGCATCGCT
>CAZJOG010000006.1:0-28233 GCA_964547565.1 uncultured Desulfovibrionaceae bacterium | reverse complement strand
TATCACCCCCCCCAACTGGACTGTTATGGCAACAGGCGCATGGCCCGGCACCAACAATGTCACAGACTTCTGGCGTCACCGCCCGGGTACCACCCCGGAAGGCCTTAACTGCCACAACAGCTTTAACTGGGACTATGTGCAGAGTGAATCCATTTGGGAAGCCGCGGAAAAAGTGGGCAAAAAAAGCGTTATCCTTAACTTCCCCATGTCCTACAATGCCCATAAAAAGCTCAAACACGGCACAGTTGTTGGCGGCGGCGCTCTTACCCCGGGTTTTTACATGGACCAGAACCTTATCTGCGAAATGAAAGGTATACCCTTTGACCCCACCATTCCCCTGCCCAGCGCTTTTTCCGGGGACTTTCTGGTCACCACAGACCAATACCCGGGCGCAACAGCCCGCGTTAAATTCGCGGATGCCAAAGACTGGAAAAATGTGGACAAAATGGGCGATGACCCCCTGGAAGTAGCCTTCACTATGCCCTTCCCAGACTCCTTTTTTGACGCCAAACCCGCCACATGGCATATCCTTGTGCGCGATTTGGGCAAAGGGTACGATACCCTCACCCTTTCCCCCACAAAAGACTTCAAAGACGCCTATTTCACCATTAAAACCGGTGAATGGAGCCACGCCTTTGATGCGGACGGCCTTCTTGCCAATGGCGGCGTGAAAAAAATCCGCATGAAAGCCAAGCTTATCAGCCTGGACGACGACGCCACCAACTTCCGCCTTTACCTCTCCCACGCCCTGAATACAGACGGCGAACTGTGGTGTTACCCCCCCTCCCAGGCCGCAAAACTCAACAAAGGCGACAACATCGCCACCAATAACTGCGGCATGGGTGTGCTTTCCATGGGCTGGGGAAACCTGGATATGTGGATGGAAATGGTGGGCATACACTACGACTGGCTGGCAGACACAGCCACCGCCCTCATGAAAGACGGCGACTGGGACATCTTCTACTCCCACGCCCACCCCACAGACTATATCTACCACCTTCTGATGACAGAACTGGACGAACATACCTGTAAAAACGAAGCGTCCCGCCAAAACGCATGGCGCCTCCACCGCGAACTGTACAAACACGCAGACCGTTATCTCTCCCGCCTTCTGGCACTCTTTGACGACGATACCCTCGTCTGCCTTATTTCCGACCACGGCGCAACCCCGGATGGCCCGGCTCTTGATATGATGAAAATCTTTGAAGACGCCGGCCTCTCCAAAATGAAAAGCTCCATAAAATCCACACCCGATGATGGCGTGGAAATGGAAGAAGGCTCCATGGAAGGTGTGGCTGCGTTGTTTGACGCCCTGTTCACCAGCGTGGACCCCAAAAAGTCCAAAGCCATACCTGCCCGTATGTGCTACGCCTATGTGAACCTGAAAGGCCGCGACCCCGAAGGTATTGTGGAACCGGAAGACTACGAAAAAGTCCAGCGTGAAATTATAGACACCCTCATGACCTATGTGGACCCGCGCACAGGCACACGCCCCATCTGCCTTGCCCTGCCTAAAAAAGAAGCCATGATGATGGGCCTTTGGGGCGAACAGTGCGGCGACGTTGTGTACGCCGTATGGCCGGAATTCTCCAGCCAGCACGGGGCTATCTTGCCTACTGCCGGGTATGGTATAGGCGATTTGCGTACACTTTGTGTGTTTTATGGCCCCAAAATCGGCATCAAACAAGGCTTTAACATGCAGCGTGTGTGTAATATTGTGGACCTTGTGCCTACCTTCTGTTACCTTACCGGCTGGCCTTTGCCCAAAGACGTGGAAGGGGGCCCCATTTACCAGATAATGGAAGATATGAACTGGCGCCCTGAACCTGTAAAATAAAAAAAACGATTAAATAAAACCGGCCTGTGGTATACCACCGGCCGGTTTTATTATTGTAGACAAAAAGGGACGGGGATTTATCCCCACTCTCTATCTTTTCATGGTCTGGTTACGTTCCGGGCCTACAGAAACAATGGAGGCCTTCACACCCATAAGTTGTTCCACAGCTTCTACATAGTTGCGGGCATTTTGGGGTAAAGCGGCAAAGGATGTGCAGGAAGAAATGTCTTCGTCCCAGCCATTAAACTCCTCATACTGCGGGATAACACGCGCAAGCGCATTAGGGGTTTGGGGCGGGTAAAAAACATTTTGGTTCTGGAAGGAATACGATGTGCAAATTTGCAGTTTTTCCAGACCACCCAGCACGTCCAGCTTTGTCAGGGCAATGCTTGTGGGTGCACAAAGGCGGGCGGTTTCACGCAGTATCACGGCATCCAGCCAGCCACAGCGGCGTGTACGGCCTGTTGTGGCCCCCACTTCCCCGCCTTTTTGCTGCAAATGCATGCCAAGGGTACCGTCCAGTTCTGTTGGGAAAGGGCCGGCGCCCACACGGGTTGTATAGGCTTTTACAATGGCTATACGGCGGTCTATGCTGGCACTGGGCACACCTGCGCCCACAGCGGCGTTATCCGCAATTGTGTTGGAGGAAGTGACATAGGGGTAAGAGCCATGGTCAATATCCAGCATAACACCCTGCGCGCCTTCAAAAAGAGCGGTTTTGCCTTCTGCCATACCATCCAGAAGAATAGAGGTGGCATCTGCAAGGTAGGGCAAAATACGCGGGGCCATAGCCATAAGGGCGGCCAGCACTTCTTCAGTTTCCAGTGGTTCCACATCGTACAGGGTGGAGAAAAGCACATTTTTTTCGTGCAAAGCTTCCCGTATTTTGCGGCGTACAAGGCCAGGCTCTGCCAGATCACCGGCGCGTATGCCTGTGCGGGCCTTTTTATCTTCATAGCAGGGGCCAATGCCGCGGCCGGTTGTGCCAAGGCGGGTTTCTGCGCTGTGGCCTTCGCGTGCGGAGTCTAAAAGGCGGTGGTAGGGCATGATAAGATGCACCTTGGGGCTTATTTTGATGCGCTCAGGGCTTACATCAATGCCTTTGGCGGCAAGGGCGTCAATTTCTTCCAGAAATGTTTCGGGGTCTATGACCACGCCATTGCCTATCACACACATTTTGCCCGGGTGTAAAATGCCGGAAGGGATAACGTGCAAAATGTATTTTTCACTCCCTACCCAAACGGTGTGGCCTGCGTTGTTGCCCCCCTGGAAACGGACAACCATGTCCACTTCCGCGCTTAACAGGTCAACAATCTTGCCTTTGCCTTCATCGCCCCACTGGGCCCCAACTACTGTAAGATTGGCCATATAGCCTCCCGGGAGAAAATGGTGGGGGATAAGCCCACCCAGCCCCCCTTATTGCCGTACAAATGCCGCTTGCTTTTTGCTTGGCAAAAAACTCGCGGCATTTCCACAGAATACTAGGTTTGCGAAAGAAAATCTTCCATACATATCCCCCATTAAATTTCCAAAAGGGGATGGGGGTTGGCGGAAGAGAAAAAATTTTCCCTTCTCCCCCCAAATTTATCGTCCCGCAGTGTGGATACGGGCAATAGACCGATGCAACGCAGTTTCTGCACGGGCTACGTCAATATGGTCGCGTTCTGCACGCAGGCGTGCTTCCGCACGTTCTTTTGCCTGCTGGGCGCGGTCCACATCAATATCACCGGCAAGTTCTGCGGCTTCTGCCAAAATCATAATTTTATTTTCCGCCACTTCGGCAAAGCCGCCAGAAAGAAAGACCCAATGGGTAAGGCCATCTTTTTTGTAATACAGCGAACCAATAGCAAGGGCAGAAAGCAGGGGGATGTGACCAGGCAAAACGCCAAATTCGCCATCTACCCCAGGCGCGCCCACATAATCCGCGGCGGTTTCCAGAACAACTTTATCTGGCGTAACAATTTCTAAATGAAGGCCTTCCATATTTCCCCTCCGGTGGGCATGGCTGGGGTAAACCCCAATGCCTCAATCCGTCCTGATAATCAAACCTGCCTATTCCCCGCCATTCTTACACCAGCTTTGAGGCACAGTGGAAAATTTTTGGGGAAAAAGATGGGGGGTGGGAGAAAGGGTGAACCCTTCTCCCACGCATCTGTATATTTAGGCTTCGTCAGCCTGGCGTTTGTTGTATTTTTCCACTGCCATTTCGATACCGCCGACCATAAAGACGTCGTTTTCGGAAAGGTGATCGTAGTCGCCGCTCAAAAGGCCTTTAAAGCCTCGGATAGTATCTTCCAGTTTCACATACACACCGGGAGTACCGGTGAATACTTCCGCCACGTGGAAGGGCTGGGAAAGGAAACGTTGGATACGGCGAGCACGGTTTACGATAACTTTGTCGTCGTCAGAAAGTTCGTCCATACCTAAAATAGCGATAATGTCCTGGAGGTCTTTGTATTTTTGGAGCACTTGCTGCACCTGACGGGCAACAGCGTAGTGTTCTTCACCCACAACAATGGGGTCCAGAATACGGGAGTTAGAGTCCAGGGGGTCCACCGCGGGGTAAATACCCAGTTCCGAAATAGCACGGGAAAGGGTAAGGGTACCGTCCAAGTGGGCGAATGTGGTAGCAGGCGCAGGGTCAGTCAAGTCGTCAGCGGGTACATACACAGCCTGCACAGAGGTGATAGAGCCTTCTGTGGTGGAGGTAATACGTTCCTGCAGGGCGCCAAGGTCTGTACCCAGAGTGGGCTGGTAACCCACGGCGGAGGGCATACGGCCAAGAAGTGCGGACACTTCGGAACCTGCCTGGGTAAAACGGAAGATATTGTCGATAAAGAGCAGCACGTCCTGGTGTTCTTCATCACGGAAATATTCCGCACAGGCAAGGGCTGTAAGGGCCACGCGGGCACGGGCTCCTGGGGGTTCGTTCATCTGCCCGTAAACAAGCACGGCGCGTTCCAAAACACCCGCGTCTTTAAGTTCGTGATACAGGTCATTGCCTTCACGGGTACGCTCACCCACGCCGGCAAACACGGAGTTACCGCCGTGCTGTTTGGCGATGTTGTTGATAAGCTCCAGCAGAACAACGGTTTTACCCACGCCAGCGCCACCAAAGAGGCCAATTTTACCACCATAGGGGAAAGGAACAAGAAGGTCCATAACCTTAATGCCTGTTTCCAGAAGTTCCACCTTGGTATTTTGGGAGGTGAATTCCGGTGCAGGACGGTGGATGGGGTAATACTTGTCAGCTTTTACTTCGCCAAGGCCGTCCACAGGTTTGCCCACCACGTTGAGGATACGGCCAACAGGCGCGTGACCCACGGGGGCCATAATGGGATGGCCTGTGTCTTTTACTTTCATGCCGCGCACAAGACCGTCCGTGGAGTCCATAGAAATGGTACGCACCACGTTATCACCAAGGTGCTGGGCCACTTCCACCACCAGTTCAGGCGCGGAGGCATTATTGGGGTTTTCTATTTCCAGCGCGTTGAAGATGCTGGGCAGGTTCCCTTCCGGGAAGCCCACGTCCACAACTGAGCCAATAACTTGTACTATTTGGCCTATGTTTTCTGCCATGCCTTGAAGCTCCTTGCTTATTGGCTTTGCAGCGCGTTAGCGCCACCGACAATATCCATAAGGTCGCTGGTAATGGCGGCCTGACGGGTTTTGTTATATAAAAGGGTAAGGCTTTCCAGAAGGTCGTCGCAGTTACGGGTGGCATTGTCCATAGCGGTCATACGGGCGGCATGTTCGCTGGCGGATGTATCCAGAAGTGTGCGGTATAAAAGCACATTCACGTAACGGGGCAACAGGTTTGCCAAAAGAATTTCTTCCGCAGGCTCATACTCGTATTCCAGCTTCCCTGTAGAAGCCGCGCCTTCTGCCACAATTTCCGGGTTAGGGACAACAGGCAGAAGAGGCATACATGTAGGCACCTGGCGGGCCATACCACCGAATTCGCTAAACACCACAAGAACTTCATCCGTCTCATAACTTTCGTAGGCATGGGAAACAATATTCCCAATTTTTACGGCAAGTTGGAAGTTGAAGTCATTAAGGGCATCCGGGAAGCTGTGCCAAAGCTCGTAGGGAGATTTATACACAGCGTCGCGCGCTTTTTTGCCTACGCAAATAAAGCGCACATGCTTGCCTTCGGTTGTTTTTTCTTTGGCAAGGCGAAAAGCCTTTGTGATAAGGTTGGCGTTAAATCCACCGCAAAGCCCACGGTCGGAAGTGATAAGAACTATCACCACATTGGTAAGCTTTTCGTGCACTTCTAAAAGTGGGTGTTCCACTTCTTCGCACCGTGCCGCCAAATCACCCAGCATAGCCGCAAACTTAGTGGCATAGGGCCGAAAACGCTCTATGCGTGCCTGCGAACCTCGCAGTTTACTGGAAGCCACCATTCCCATGGCTTTGGTAATCTGCTTGGTTTTGGCTATACCAGAGATCTGGTTTTTGACGTCCTTTAACGAAGGCATGTGTTAACCCCTCGTTACAAATGTTGCCTTGAACTCTTTGATAGCCGCGTTGAGGCGTTTTTCCAGATCTTCATCCAGTTTTTTCCGCTCGCGGATATCGGCCAGAACATCGGGCCGCACTGTGCGTAAATGTTCCAAAAGACCGGCTTCAAAGGGCAGAACCTGCGAAACTTCCATGTCGTCCAAATAACCATGGCCGGCAGCGTAAATACCTGCCACCTGCTCATCTGTAGGCATGGGCTGGTACTGGGGCTGCTTCAGAAGTTCCGTCATACGCGCACCGCGGGCCAGTGTGGCTTTGGTGCCTTTATCCAGATCAGAACCAAACTGGGCAAAAGCCGCCATTTCGCGGTATTGCGCCAGGTCAAGACGCATGGTACCTGCCACCTGTTTCATGGCTTTAATCTGCGCAGCACCACCCACGCGGGAAACGGAAATACCCACGTTGATGGCCGGGCGGATACCGGAGTTAAACAGGCTGGATTCCAGGAAGACCTGGCCGTCTGTAATAGAAATAACGTTGGTGGGGATGTAGGCGGAAACGTCACCAGCCTGGGTTTCGATAATGGGCAGGGCTGTAAGGGAGCCTGCGCCCAATTCGTCCGAAAGCTTTGCCGCACGTTCCAAAAGACGGGAGTGCAGGTAAAAGACGTCGCCAGGGAAAGCTTCACGTCCCGGGGGGCGGCGCAGAAGCAGGGACATCTGGCGATACGCCACGGCCTGCTTGGAAAGGTCATCGTACACGATGAGGGCGTGTTTGCCATTATCGCGGTAGTATTCCGCCATGGTACAGCCGGAATACGCGGCAATGTACTGGAGCGGCGCAGGCTCAGAGGCACTGGCTGTGATAATGGTGGTGTATTCCATGGCGCCGTATTTGCGCAGGGTTTCCGCTACAAGTGCCACAGTGGACTTCTTTTGGCCAATGGCCACATAGAAGCAGTGTACGTCTGTATTTTTCTGGGCCAGAATGGCGTCTACGCACACAGCGGTTTTACCCACCTGACGGTCGCCAATAATAAGTTCGCGCTGACCGCGGCCAATAGGTGTAATGGCGTCAATAGCCTTAATACCTGTCACCATGGGTTCGTGCACGCTTTTACGCGCCATAATGCCCGGGGCTTTAAGCTCCACGGGGCGTGTTTCACTGGAATCCACAGGGCCAAGGCCGTCTACCGGCTGGCCAAGCGGGTTCAGCACGCGGCCCATAACCGCTTCACCAACGGGCACGGAGAAAATGCGGCCTGTACGTTTGACAGGGTCACCTTCTTTTACGCCACGGTCATCACCCAGAAGCGCAACACCTACGTTGTCTTCTTCCAGGTTGAGCACCATGCCCATAAGCCCGCCAGGAAATTCCAGCAGTTCCATAGCCATGGCATTACTGACACCGTACACGCGGGCAATACCATCGCCCACATACAACACGGTACCTGTCTCGCTCATTTCCACGCGCTGGTCATAATTGCGGATCTGGTCCTCAATGATCTTACCGATCTCTTCCGCCTTAATGTGCATGGTCTATTCACCCCTCTTGATAGATTCCCTGAGATTGTCAATTTGGGTCTGCACGCTGGCATCCAGCAACAGATCACCCAACTTAAGGACAAAACCGCCCAAAAGCCCGGCATTTACCCCAAATTCCAAAACCAGTTTACGACCTGTTTTTTTCTCTAACTGTGCCAGGATGTTTGCCTTACGGGCTTCATCCAGAGCAACCGCGCTTGTAAATACACCGCGCGTGATGCCCGAAAAATCGTCCAGCATAGCGCCATAGGTTGCGGCTATTTCCCGCAGGATAGGAAGCCGGCCTTTGTCTGCCAGAAGTTCACAAAAGCGGCGCACAACATCGCTTGCGCCCACTTTTTCCAGAAGCGCCTTAATAACACCCTTTTTTTCTGCTGGAGACAATACAGGGTTTTTGAACACTTCTGCAAGCTGGGGGGAAGTTGCCACAGCGTCCGCCAAGGCGTTAAGCGAAGCGCCAAAACGCTCCAGCTCAGACGGGCCACCTTCCCTGCCAAGGGCAAAAAGCGCCGAGGCATATCGTTTTGCCACTACAGAGCCAATCATTGCAACACCACCTTGTCAATTTTGGACAAAGCCTTGTCCATAAGGCTTTCCTGGGTTGCCGTATCCAGACGGGAAGCAAGCTTTTGCTGAAGCGCAGAGGCAATATCATCCGCCAGACGCGCGCGTATGGCATCGTATTCCGCCTTGGCTTCCTGACGCGCCCCCATGTGAGCAGCTTCTATAATCTGGGCCGCCTGTTTTTCCGCTTCCGCTATGATAGCTTCGCGGATTTTTTCCGCCTGCTGGCGGCCTTCTTCCATCATAGCGGCGCATTCTGCTTCAATATTAGCCACGCGGTTTTCAATATCTTTTAAATCGCGGACTGCCTGCTTTTTCAGATCTTCCAGTTCCACCAGAGTATTGGCAATACGCTCTCTGCGGCCTACCACAAAACTTTTAATAAGTTTGCCTGCCGCAAACCAGATAATGGCCAGGAAAATAGCGACGTTAAGAAGGCGCAGGGCAAAGTTGCCCCAAGGCAGACCTTCCCCTTCAGAGGCAAGGGCAAAACCTGCAAAGCCAAGCGCAAAAAGGGCTGTAAAAAAAACTGTCCGTAAATGACGCATACGCCCCCTCATGCCTGTAAAATTTTATCAAGTGCCTGGGTGGCAAACATATCCACACGGCTTTCCAGTGACTGCGTTGCTTCTTTTGCTTCTGCCTTCAGGGTGGCTGTTGCCTCCTGACGCATAGTACGCACCTGTGCGGACGCAGCTTCCAGGCGATCCTGGGCATCTTTCTGGGCGCTGTCTTTGGTCTGCATGCGCATGGCCACTATTTGGGTCCGCATTTGCGCAAGCCGGCCCTCATAGGTTTCCAGCTTCAGCCTGGCTTCCATGCGTGTACCGTCTGCATCGCCCTGCATGGTGTCCATGCTGGCTTTACGCTCTGCCATAACCTTGCGGATAGGGGCAATAATAAAATAATTAATGCCTACAAGCGCGATGAGAAAGTTCACCAGCTGGAATAAGACTGTAATATCAATACTGATCACAAGTCCACCTCACTACTGTCTTGGTGCGAAAAACAGGTTTTCCGCTCACTCTTGCCACTGCAGCCAGCGCACAACTTTGCGGGCGTACATTTTACACATAAAATAAACGCTACCAAAGCATACACATGCCACGCAGGAACAACCCATAACCCACAAATACCTGCTTTGTGGGCTACGCGTCACTTCCTTTCCTTTTTTACTCTTTGCGGCTTATTTTGTCAAAGGGTTTGAGGAAAAAAAGTCTTGTAATTTTAACTTATTCTTTTATATCAATCTGTTATCTGCAAAAACACGTTCAGGCATCTTCCGCGGCATCGGCTGTATACGGCTGGGCCTGCTGTGCCTGTTGGGCGGGCTTTTTTTCATCCCGCATATGCAGGGCGCCATCCAGAACAGCGCCTTCTTCCACCACAAGGGCCGGGCTATACAAATTACCTGTAAATACCCCGCCTTTATGGATAATAACCCTGCGTTTTGCCACCGCGTCGCCCGTAAAGGAACCAGAAAGCACAAGTTCGCCCACTTCCAGCCCTGCCCTGACCACAGAGTCTTTGCCGACAATAAGCGCGCCGTCTGAGCGTATATTGCCTTCAAATTCCCCATCTATCCGCACAGCACCCTGGAAGGTGAGTTCGCCTTTGTATACAGTACCGGCACCAAGAAATGCGTTTATTTCTTCCTTGCTCACAGCTTCGCTCCTTGAAAACAGCATGCTAATTCCCTTCTACTTTCTTCAGCACATTCGCTTTACCTGCAAAGACAAAACGCCGCATGGACACATTAAGCACAATGCCCAGAAGCGCACAATTTACCAGCATGGCACTGCCCCCGTAACTTATAAAGGGAAGTGGCATGCCCACCACAGGCATAAGACCCACCACCATACCCATATTCACGAGTATTTGCCAGAAAAAATAAAAAAACACGCCCGCGCATAAGGTGGAACCAAATCTGTCTTTGGCATTGCGCACAGTGGCGTAAATACTCATTAACATAAAACAAAACAGAGAAAGCAAAACCATAGTGCCCACAAAGCCCCATTCTTCCCCAAAAACCGCTATAGCAAAATCTGTATGCTTTTCCGGCAGAAACTTAAGCTGGCTTTGTGTACCCGCAAGATACCCCTTGCCCATAAGTTCCCCTGAACCAATGGCTATTTGGGACTGGATAATGTGGTAACCCGAGCCTTTAGGGTCCTTACTGGGGTCAAGGAAGGTGAGTATACGCTGTTGCTGATAATCTTGCAAGACAAACCAACCCAAGGGTAAAAGCAGGGGAACCACAATAAGGCATACCCGGAGCACCCGCCACTTTACCCCGTGGAACAGCACCATACCGCCTAAAACCAGCAAAACCATAAGAGCTGTGCCTAAATCCGGCTGGCGTACAATAAAGGCAAATGGCACAAGACCAATAAGCAGGGCCATAAAAAGACGCCGCCAGCCTAGTGTTTCCCCATTGCGGGATAAAAAACGGGCCCCTAACAAAAGCACGGTAACTTTTGCAAATTCACTGGGTTGTAGGCTAACAGGGCCAAAATCTATCCAGCGTTTTGCCCCGCCTACGGTTTTGCCCAAAACAGGCACAAGCAGCAGCAATACAAGCACTGCCACATACACAAAAGGGGCAAGCTGGTACAAATGCTTATAATCCACCGCCATCACAACCAGCATAACCCCCAGGCCCATAAGGCCCCAAATAAGCTGGCGCTGGTAATACGGGGAAAGAACTATGCCGTCTTCTGCCCTTACGCCACTGGCAGAATACAAATTCACAATGCCCACCCCAAAAAGTAAAAGAGCGGCAAGCACCAGCCACCAGTTGATATAAAAAAGCTCGCGTTTATCCAGAAAGGGCATCAGTTCACCCCCATAATCAATTTAAGCACATCGCGGGTCACGGGGCCAGCCGCAGAACCGCCCCCCCCGCCATGCTCCAGCATGGTCACCACCACATAGCGGGTGGAGTCTTTTTCAACAAAAGAGCCTATCCATGCGTGGTCGCGCATTTTTCGCTCCACTTCTTCATTGCGTATACGCCTGTCGCCCACCATGCGTATTTTTACCACTTGGGCTGTGCCTGTTTTACCGCCGATTGTCAGGCCCATTTCCGGCGGTATACCCTGTCCCAAAACCCGGGCTGTACCACCTGTTACGGTTTGCACCATGTAACTTTTTAAAAGCGCGCAGTTTTGGGGCGAAATAGGCAAGGTGCCTGTTATAGTGGGTATATCATCCGCCAGCAAAAGCGGCTTAAACAGCGTGCCGCCGTTTACCAGCGCGGAAATAAAAACAGCCATCTGCAAAGGTGTAATAAGCGTATGCCCCTGGCCGATAGAGACGTTTAAGGTTTCCCCACCCTGCCAATTTTCTTTCATTTTTTCTTTTTTCCAGGTGCGGGAGGGGACAAGGCCGGGGTTTTCGTGCGGTAAGTCTATCCCTGTCAGCCTGCCAAACCCGCTGGCTTTGGCAAAAGCCTCTATCCTGTCGATACCGGATTTTTCCCCCATAACATAATAATACACATCACACGATTCTGTGAGGGAGCGCATCATATTCACACTGCCATGCCCGCCCCTTTTCCAGCAGCGGAACACATGGCTGCCTAATGTATAGGAGCCTGGGCAAAACACTGTGGCCTGCGGGGAAACACCCTGTTCCAGCAACATGCCCGCCATAAGCAGCTTCCAGACAGAACCCGGGGGGTATACACTTTGTATGGCGCGGTTTTGGAGGGGGAAGTTTTCGTTAAACCGCAGTTCATCCCAATCTTTTTGCGAAAGCCCACCAATAAAGATATTATTGTCGTAGGAGGGCAGGGTGACCATGGCTTTTACGCGCCCTGTATCCGCTTCTATCACCACAACAGTGCCGGAATAATCCCCCATAAGCTCCATGATGGATTTTTGCCACTGGGTGTCTAACGTAAGGTATACCATTTGCCCTATTTGAGGATTTTCTATCACAGCTCTGCTTAAAGGGCGGCCCAAGACATCAACATCCAGACGTTCCAGACCTTTTTTGCCCCTGAGACGCGATTCCAGCACACGCTCCAGCCCCTGCCGGCCCACAGTATCCCCCAGTGCCAAACCTTTGTTTTTTTCCAGTTCCTCTTTATTCGCTTCTGCCACATAGCCTAAAATATGCGCGTATGCAGAACCCTGCGGATAATGGCGTTTGGCGTGCGTAACAATTTCCAGCCCGGGCCAGTACACCAGTTCTGCCTCTATGCGGGCTACCTGATCAAAAGGAATATCTGTAAGCAGCAAAATGGGGTCAAAAACACTGCCTTTGGTGCGGTCCTGCTCATACCGCGCTTCAATACGTTCAAGTGGAACATCTGTCCACTCGCTTACCTTGGCAAGAGTAGCGGGTATATCCGGGCAATCTTCCCGCATAAGGGAAAGACCAAAGGCCGCCCTGTTTTCTGCCAGTAAGACATTGTTTGCATCAAAAATATCCCCGCGGGAAGCAAAGGTGCGTACATGCTTTAACCTGTTTTCCTGCGCCAGGCGGGCAAATTCCGCCCCTCTGTGTATCTGCAGGTACCAAAAACGGGCCAGAAACACCACAAACAACAGGGCCACAGCAAGCTGCAAAAGCAAAAGACCGGCACGCGGGGGTTGATACCCTTCTGGATCAAGCTGTATTTTCACACTTTTGCCTCATGCCGCCTTAAAGGGGTGCGTGTAAAATACGCAAGGCGCCATACAAAGGGGGTAATAAGCGCCTGGAAAACACTTTCGTCCAGTAAATTTTGCGTATTAATGGGAATATTTTGTAAATCCGCCATAGTGGAAAATACCAGATAATGGCTTAAACCCAGACAGGCACTGAGAAGAAAAATAAACAGAAAACTTTCTACCTCAAACAACCATGAGCCAACAAAAAATAACCCTACGGTAAGTGCGTAAGAAAGAAACGCCCCCCCAAAGCCAAAAGAGCCCAGGCCTTCCTGGATAAGCAAAAAGCATGTGGCTACCCATATAAACTGCGCCACACGCCTTTCTTGCAGCGCAAGAATAAGGCCGGGCAGCAAATAATCCAGTCTGGGCAAAGGAAAGGCGCTTGCCTGAAGCAAAACAGCTATACCTGTGTATATCACCCACCACGCTATATTGGCATACACGGTTATTGTTCCCCCGGCGCAGCATTGCCAAAGGCCCGGTCTGTCACGCCTTCCGGCATTTCAGGCAAGGGACTGACGGGCGCTTCATCCTGCGGTGTGTAAACCTGGCTGGCTTCCGGCAAATACAAACCTTCCGGCTTTTCCAAAAGAAAAACTGTTTCCAGATTCGCTACATCCACAAAGGGTTCTGCAAATATTTCCTGCATGCTGGAAGAAGAAGAAAGCGCCACATGCGTCACCGTGGCCACAGGTACCCCCTGGGGATACGCGGAATCCAGACCGGAGGTATACAACACCTCGCCCGGGTTTACTTTAACATTCTGGCTGACAAAACGTAATTCCAAGGGCTTACCATACCCTGCACCAGAAAGTATGCCGTGTACCCTGCCTTCACTGGTGATAACAGCCACACGGCTGCCACCATCTACCAGCAAAAGACACTGGCTTGTTGTAGGCGCAGAACGGAAAACACGGCCCACCAAACCTTTATCCGTCACCACCGGCACACCCGGCTGGGCGCCAGATAAAAAGCCTTTCCCCAGCAACACGGTTTCCAGCACACCCAAGGGCCCAATTTTCCAGGCCAGCACACGCGCGGCATGGGGTTTCCAGTCTGGCGGCACTTCTACACGGAAAAAGGCCCTGTACGCTTCCAGCTCTACAAGGCCCTCTTTGGCTTGCAAAAGTTCTTTTTCCTTACGGAGCAGTTCTTTTTTCAGTTCTTCGTTTTCTTCCCACACACCCATAAGCGCTATGTACTTATCCCATACACGCATGGCACCATCCCGCACGCCTGTAACAGACTTCAGGAGGACACCGGAAATTTCCATACCTGTAGCCCCTGCCCCCTGATCAAGCGTGCCTGTGCGCTGGTTCCATGTGAACAGCGCCAGAAACAACAAAAGGCAGCAAACAACAATGATAATACTTTTTTTAGGAGAGGGCATGGCTTCCGGAAAGAGGGGGGGAGAAGGTACAGGGAGGAAAAGGAAGAAAAATTTGAAAAACTCCCCTTCCCCTTCCCTTAGAGCAATTCTCCCATTAACAGGGAAAAAGCTCTTCACCCCTCTCCCCTTCCTTCAAAAACTTTTGATGGTGGGTGGATGTTTCCGGGAATATTTCCCCAGGGGAAAAACTACTCTATACAGACTTCACGCAGAATATTCAAATTATCCAGGGCAAGACCAGTACCCAAAACCACTGTGGAAAGCGGATCATCCACCAGGGTGATGGGGAGTGAGGTTTCTTCACGCAGGCGCTGGTCCAAACCTTTTAAAAGCGCGCCACCACCGGTGAGCACAATGCCACGGTCCACAATATCCGCGGCCAGTTCAGGCGGGGTTTTTTCCAAAGCTTCACGCACGGCCTGCACAATAGCTTCCACCTGTTCCGAAATAGCCTTGCGTACTTCTTCAGACGTGATGTGGATAGTCTGGGGAATGCCGGTGACAAGGTCGCGGCCTTTTACCTCTATCTGCTGTTCCGGGTCCATAGGGTACGCGGAGGCAATTTTGATTTTAATGGCTTCCGCGGAAGACTCCCCAATAAGCATGCTGTAATGGCGGCGCACATGGTTCATAATGGCTTCGTCCATTTTATCGCCACCTACACGCACAGAGCGGGCATACACCACACCGGAAAGGGAAATAACCGCCACTTCCGTTGTGCCGCCGCCAATGTCTACCACCATGTTGGAAATAGGTTCCTGTATAGGCAGTTTTGCGCCAATGGCGGCTGCCATGGGTTCCTCAATAAGGTACACTTCCCGCGCGCCCGCGCTTTGGGCAGATTCCTTAACCGCGCGTTTTTCCACCTGGGTGATGCCACGCGGCACACAAATCATAATCCGCGGGCGGACAAGCCGACGGGAGTTGTGGACTTTTGAGATAAAGTAGCGCAACATAGCTTCCGTTACTTCAAAGTCCGCAATCACACCATCCTTCATAGGGCGTATGGGCGTGATATTACCGGGTGCCTTGCCCAGCATACGCTTGGCTTCGTACCCCACAGCCAGTACCTGATTGTTTCCGCGGCTGTCGGTTTTTACCGCTACCACGGAAGGTTCCCTGAGGACAATCCCGTGTCCTTTTACATACACACATGTATTGGCAGTTCCAAGATCTATAGCCAAATCATTGGAAAAAATGCCAAGAATTGAATCAATTATCTTTGACATAGGTGCTTCCGGCTACCCCGTGAGTTCACAGTTTTGTATACAAAATACATGTCTAATCTTTTTTCTGTAGCGATGTCAACATGAAAAAATCCACCCGATTTCGTAGCTTTGACGCATTTCTACGCCAAAAATATGGCGAAAAAGTGCATAAAATACCGCTTGATGCAGGCGCAACCTGCCCAAACAGAGATGGAACCTTAAGCAAAAAAGGTTGCACTTTTTGTAATGAAATAGGTTCTGGTTCTGGTCTTGGTTTTTTATCTATACCCGAACAGTGGGCCCACTGGCGCGGACGCTTTGCCGCGGCAGACAGGCTGAAAAATACGCGGCTTTTTCTGGCGTATTTTCAGGCATTCACCAATACCTATGGCCCGGCAGAACGATTGCGGAAACTTTTAAACAGCCTTGACGGGCTGGATGGCCTTTTAGGGCTTGCCGTGGGAACGCGGCCAGATTGCCTGGACGAGGAAAAGCTGGCTATTCTTGCTTCTGCGCCATTCCCGGAAATATGGCTGGAACTGGGGGTGCAGTCTTTGCATAACAAAAGCCTGGCAGCCATTAACCGCGGGCATACAGCGGAAGATTCCATAAAAACTCTTCTTTTGGCCAGCCACTACCCTGTTTCTGTGTGTGTGCATTTAATGCTGGGCCTGCCCGGAGAAACAAAGGAAGATTTTTTGCAGACAGTACGCCAGATTGCGGCTTTGCCTGTACACGGGGTAAAATTGCATGGTCTGTATGTGCCTTCTGGCACAGCCCTTGCAAAAGAATACGCGGCTGGGCTTTATACGCCCCTGGCATTACCGGAGTATCTGGACTGGGTGTGTGAAGCCCTTACCCTTTTGCCTTCTTTTATCACTATACACCGTTTAACAGGGGATGCGGCACCGGGTGAACTGGTGGCACCAGACTGGGCCAACAGTAAAGGGCAGGTTTTGCAGGCTATTGACCGACGCCTTGTAGAGCTGGATATATGGCAGGGCTGCAAAGCCGATATTCGGGATAAAAACCCCTTTGATAGAGCAGTCTAGCACAATTCCCCAATAATTCGCAAAAAATGGCGAATCATTGGGGAATTATGCTAAAAAAGTTTTTTTTGGAAGAGGAAGGGGGTTTGGGGGAAGGAGAAACCTTTTTGTTTCAACAAAAAGGTTTCTCCTTCCCCCAAAAAAAATTAATTTGTCCAGGTGCCTTTTTCGTAACGGGGCAGTTCTGTCAGGCGACGAACTTTCACACGTTTGAAGCTACCGGAGAGGGCTTCGTCTTTTGTGGCGCCTTCGGATTCATAGTAACATTCCACGTACATCAGTTTTGCGATGTGGGAAAATTGCTTTTGCTCAGAGGGGATAAGTTGTGTAGCGAGGCTTTTTTCGTCGAGTTCTATATACGCGGCAACGTACTTACCGTCATCGCGCTTATGCACGGCGGGTTCAGACTTGCAGGGGCGAATATTACGGTTAGCGCGTGTGAAAAATTCCTGGGCGAACTCGTCCAGTTTAGCCTGGATAGTGACATCATCTTCTTTAGCGGAAGCAGCAAAAGATGGGGAGGCCGGGAGCAAAAAGCAACAGGCCAAAAGCAAAGCAATAAAAGAATGACGCATGGAAAGTTCCTCTTTGTGACGTGAAAAACCCGGGGGTACTGCACCCCCGGGCTGTATCAGTCAGGCTACGTGGTTAGTTGAAAATGATTTCCACGCGGCGGTTCAGGTAGCGGCCTTCAGCGGTAGCGTTGTCGTACTTGAAGGACTTGCCCTTACCAGCGGCGAGGATATCAGCAGCAGGGATACCTTGTTTGACAAGGTAGCTCTTCACGGAGTCAGCGCGGCGTTGGGACAGGCCCATGTTGTAAGCGTCGGTACCTACGGAGTCGGTCCAGCCTTCAAGCAGGACTTTCTGGTTGGGGGAAGCTTTCAGCAGGGTAGCAACTTCGTTCAGGATGCTCTGGCTCTTGGCGTCAAGGGCGGAGGAGTCAAACGCGAAGTTAACACCACGGAGCATAAGGACTTCTTCACCGGCGATGTCATAGAAAACGTCGGCGACGAATTTGTCAACAGCGGCTTGGTCAGCAAGAAGGGCAGCGCCTTCCACCACAACGGAGCAGCTGTTAAGGGCGGCGATTTTGTCCAGGGTGGCTTTGCCTTCGGCGGTGTCGGCGAAGGAAATCACGTGGAAGCAAACGCCGGGTTGGGCTTGGTAAATGGCAGCGGCTTCAGCAACAGGGTCAACACCCAGGTTGGAAGCGCCGTCAGAAACAAGCACAAGGGCTGTGGGGCGAGCCATATTGGCGATGTCGCCGGCAAGGGGGGTCAGCAGGTTGTTACCCATGGGGGTAAGACGACCAAAGATGGGCATATCGCTGCTCAGGGTAGAGACAGCCTGACCGTAAGCGGCCTGATTCCAAGCGCCGTAGGGCACTACGGTAGAAGCAGGAGCAAAGGTATGCATGCTGGCGGCATAGCCAAGATCCGGGATAGCGGCGTTAACTTTAGCCACTACTTCTTTGGCAGCGGTCATTTTGACCATTTTCAGGGCAGGGTTGGTCATCATCATGGAGCCAGAATAGTCCATGAGGAAGTCAAAGCTGTCCACGGTGCGGACAAGCCCGGTGGTTTCCACCGCAAGGGCGGGGCTGACACCCATTGCAAGGGCGGCAGCAAAAAGCAAATTACGAAGCGATTTCATGTGAGCCTCCAATAAATTTTTATACGGCAAGGAACTTGGTTTTCTTTATAGCAGAACCACCCCAAAGTGCAAGCAAAATAAAGCATGGAAAATACATATTTTTCGAAAGTACAATAAAAACAATAAGTTGATAGGCATGCCTTAAGAAAAAAATACAGTATTTAACAGGTTTATTGCACAAAACAGTTGTTTTGTTGTGTCAAAAAAAATGGCTGTAAACAAGACAAAAAAAGGAAAACACGCATGAGAAATACATGTTTTTGCAATACGCAAGGGAGTATTTTTGCATAAAACACACACAAACATATTTTTGTCAGGCACAGCGACACAAGTAACAACTGCAGGAAGGCGATAATTAAAACAAAGAACAAGAAAACACTGCCAAACCATCAAAGGCAAGGCAGTTTGTGCAAAAGGCAGCCAGAGGCTGCCTTTTGAAAATTACACGCAACCGGTGGGCTTGGGAAGGCCGGCCATTTTACAGGCACCTTTGCCGGGACCGGAGGGGAACAATTCGTATACTTCCTTAAGCTTGTAGCCCGTGTTTTTGGAGAGGATGCGCACCATAGGGGCGATACCATTTTTCTTGTAGTAGTCCTGAAGGAAATCGAGGATCTTTTGGTGATCTTCGGTGATAACGGTAATACCTTCAGATTCTTTTACATACTCCATCCACTCGGGGCACCAGTCATCGAAACGGAGTAAGAAACCATCTTCATCCACTTCGAAGGATTTCCCTTTGTATGAGACTTCAGCCATGCACGTCCTCCAGATTGAACTGTGTTAATTTTGCCGGTAAAACCAGCGTGTAAAAAAGACAATGGGGGGGTCATCTGTGACATCAACCCCTATCTGGGGTTAACCTTGCCATAACTCCCCCAAAATAGCAAGCCGTTTTCTGGCACGCTTTCTGCTGGAAAAATAAAATTTTTTCCAGACAATATCTCACCCTTTTCAGGGGTTTGCGCTACCCGGCAGATATTTTTGTCTGCCCGGTAAAGGCACGGGATGCCCGTTACAAAACGTCACACAAGCACCCTCTGCCGCCTGCCCAAACATCCGCAGGGGCTTTTACGCAAAAACACAGGCAGGGAAAGGCTAAAGTTCGTGCACCTTTTCGCGCACCCAGTAAAGCATATGGAACTTTTCCTTCACCCCATCGATAAGCTTATTCTCGTCCGCCCTGTCCATAGGCCGGACACGCAAATACACTTCGCGGAAATCTTCGCCCTGGGTGCTTGGCGCTGTGAGCATGGAAACAAGGCTGCCATTATAATCGCGCAGAACATCCAGTATGGGACGCACTGCCCCGGGCAAATCTTCCACCACAAGCGCCAGTTGCAAACCACCATGGCGTACGCCCGTTATTTCTACCAGAACCTTAAATATATCATGGTCTGTGATAATACCCGCAAGGCATCCGTCATCATCCACCACAGGCACTGCGCCAAATGAACGCTCTTCCATCACTATAGCCACACGTTCTACCGTGTCCATATAGTTCACAGTGACAGGGTTGGGGGTCATAATATCTTTTACCTTTATTTCAGACAAAAGATAATACAACTCGTGCATATCAAGTGTGGTCGCCTTGGAAGGCGAGGCATCTTTTATATCACGGTCAGAAACAATGCCAATCACCTTCCTGTTTGCATCAATAACAGGCAGACGGCGGATATCATGCTCCTTCATAAGCTTGGAAGCTTTAAGCATACTTGTGTCTACTGTTACGGTGGTCACATCTGTGGTCATCCAGTCACGGATAAGCATGGTGCACTCCTCATGGCGCAAAGCGCCTACCTTACTCAATGTTAAGGAAATTTCCGCAGCACGGCTCCATCTTTAAAATAACAAAACACGCACCCGGAAAACTTCTTTTTCCATACACAAAAACAACGCGCTTTTCAAGCCCTAAAGCCGCGCTTTGAAAAAACACGGCAAAACAGGGAAAAACCGTGTTATGCCGCACCACAGCACTTTTTATACTTTTTGCCGCTGCCGCAGGGGCACGGATCATTACGGCCTACCTTGGGCTCCGCACGGCGCACAGGCTTTTGCGCCTCTACCGTGCCTTCCACATAATACCATACCCCATTTTCCTTGCGGAAAAAACCATTCTCCCGCAATTCCTGGGGCATACCTTTTATACGATAAAGCGCGCGGAAATCTACCTCGCCCACTTCATCTTCCGGCCCACCATTCACTGTGCGCAAAATTTCCAGCTTTTCCCAATCCATTAAAGAAGACCATTCTTTAATCTCTTCAGGAGAACTTTCTTCCCTGAACTCCGGGTGGGTGCTCTGCTCCAGAAATTCATATTTTCCAAGTGCATGGGCACTGTAACGCGCCCGCATCAAAGCTTCGGCAGTCAAAGCCCTGGCCTGATCTTCAAAAACCGGGCCGCAACAGGCTTCCAACTCCAAACCGGAACCACAGGGGCAAAGTGCTTTTTCCATGTTTACCATGTATCCTTTTTCAAAATAATATTGCCCCAGCATAAAAAGAAAAATGCTGTTTTGCAAGAAAAAAAACAAGGGGCATACCGCCCCCGTTTTACCTGCCTGTTACACATACAAACTTACCCCGTGAACGGTAAAACCCGCCCTGTGGCGTAACTTTTTAAACTTGTCTGCGCCGGTTCCATCACATACCCGCAGGCCAGACATTTAAAACGCCCATGCTCCGCCTCCAGGCGTATCAGCACCCCATCTCTGTGGTAACAGTTCTGGCAAAACGGCCCACGCCGTGTGTTGCTGGAAATAAGCCAGTAACAGCTTCCATCGTAAAACAGGTTACGCGTCAGGTACAAACTTTCGTCCTTTTCTTCAAGCTGACGACGTAATACCTGATTTTCTTCTGAAAGTCGCATATGCCTGGCCTGCATCTCCATAAGAAGATGCCGCGCCTCTTTCAGCGCACCCCGTCCCAGAAGTTTTTCTATTTCCTTAAATTTCTTATTCTCTTCCATACCCAAACCCCAGAAGAGGCTTAAACGTTCCCCTCACCCGCCGCGCGTATTAACGAAAATCTTCTACCCCCTTCCTATCGGTTGCCCTGGCATAAAGTTTATGGCAACATCCCTTCACGCTTTTTATGCAAAACACGCAGGTATGTGCCCACCAAGCACCAAAAAAAGGAGAAAACCATGGGCGAATATATTATGGCAGTTGACCAGGGAACAACCAGCTCCCGCGCTATTTTATTTGACAGAGATATGCGCATTATCAACATAGCGCAGGAAGAATTCCGCCAAATTTTTCCCCAGGCCGGCTGGGTGGAACATAACCCCAACGAAATTCTGGACAGCCAAACCCGCGTTATGGCCGACTGCCTCAAAAACGCCCGCGTCAGCGCCGGCTCTGTTGCCGCCATAGGCATCACCAACCAACGGGAAACCACCGTGGTTTGGGATAAAACAACAGGCGAACCTGTATACAACGCCCTTGTCTGGCAAGACAGACGTACCGCCCCTTTGTGCGAATCCTTCCAGGCCGCTGGTCACCTCCCCCTTATCCGCGAAAAAACCGGCCTGCTCCTTGACCCCTATTTTTCCGCCACCAAAATACGCTGGCTGCTGGATACAGTCCCGGGCGCACGCGAAAAAGCAGAAAAAGGCCAGCTGCTTTTTGGGACTATAGATTCCTGGCTGCTCTGGAACTTCACCAAAGGCCGCGTCCACGCCACAGACCCCTCAAATGCCTCCCGCTCCCTGCTCTTTAATATCCATACCCTCGCCTGGGATGAGGACCTGCTCTCCCTTTTCCAAATTCCCCCCTCCATGCTGCCCACCGTTCTCCCGTCCTCCGGCCTTTTTGGCCATCTGGACGCCGAGTTTCTGGGCTGCCCCATCCCTATTACTGGTATTGCCGGCGACCAGATGGCCGCCACATTCGGCAATGCCTGCCTGGAACCCGGTATGGTCAAAAATACCTACGGAACTGGCTGCTTTATGCTTATGAATACAGGCCGCGCCCCACGCCCCAGTGCCCATAACCTGCTTACGACCATAGGCTGGCAAATTCCTTCCCAAACCGCCTATGCCCTTGAAGGCAGTATTTTTATGGCAGGCGCCCTTATCCAATGGCTACGCGACGGCCTTAAACTTATCTCCCACTCCGGCGAAGTAGAAAGTCTGGCCTCCACCGTGCCAGATAACGGCGGCCTCTTCCTTGTGCCTGCTTTTGTCGGCCTTGGCGCCCCCTACTGGGACTCCCACGCTACAGGCCTGCTTATAGGCCTGAACCGCGGCACGGAACGTGGCCACATTGCCCGCGCCGCACTCGAGGCTATAGCCCTCCAAACTCTTGACATCATGGACGCCATGGTGGCAGACTCCGGCATTACTGTCCAAACCCTGCGCGCCGACGGCGGCGCCAGCCGCAATAATATGCTTATGCAATTCCAGGCAGATATTCTTGGCGTGCCTGTGGAACGCCCACAAACAACAGAAACAACAGCGCTCGGCGCGGCCTGTCTGGCTGGCCTTGCTACAGGCTTTTGGAGCGACCTTTCCCATATCCAATCCCATTGGTCCCTCAACCGCCGCTTTGAACCTAAAATGCCGGATTCCCAAAGGCAGGAACTCCAAGAACAATGGCATAACGCTATCAACCGCTCAAAAGGCTGGAGGGCGTGAAGAGGAGAGGGGAGTGGGGGAGAGTGATTGGGGTAAGGGAGGGGAAAAATTTTTTTAGGGAAAAAAATTTTTCCCGCAGACGAAACAAACCCCTCTGGGGTTTGCGCCGCCCACCATCGCGCTTCGCTTGCTGGGCGGAAAGGCACGGCATTCGGTCATTTACGGCACGGCAAAGCCATGCCTATTCCCTCTGCCGGCAGGTTGCTGACTTTGTCAACAACCTGAGGGAGGGGAAAAAATTTTCCCCTCCCTTTCCCCAAACCCCTATCCCTCCCCTTTCAAAAAAACCGATTAATTATAAAAGCTTTACCATTTCTTCCAAAAAACTCTATTCCCGCAATGCTCGAGCCTGCGAGAGTATTGCGGGAATGGGCAAAGTGTGTGCGCGCCTCCCTTTTGTCTGGTGAAAGCTGGGGAGAAACCGGGATAACCAGACAAAGGGGAGGCGCGCGCACGTTTTTTCAGCCGGCCAAGCCAGCCCCTACCTGCTGGCACGCGCACTGCCTTAATAGCCGGTGCAGGGGCGCTTGCCCCTGCCGAGGGGGTCTGGGGGGCGAGCAGCCCCCCAGTAGCAGTCGGGGGCTGGGGGTTTTCGCCCCCAGTAGCAGTCACATTATTCAAAAGGATACAGCACCGTATATGGGCATTACAATACAGAACATCAGCAAATCGTATGGCGGGCGTGCCATATTCACGGATTTTTCTTTAGACGTGCTGGACGGCATGCGTCTTTGTGTGTGCGGGCCTAATGGTTGTGGCAAGTCCACGCTTTTGCGTATTATGGCGGGGGCATCGCCTGCGGATTCCGGCAAAATCTCTTCTCCTCGTGGGACACGTTTAGGCTATGTGGAGCAGACCTTAGAGGGTGTGGATTTAGAAACGCCGTTGCTGGAGTGGGTTCAGGCTGTATTACCGGACTGGGGTGATTTCTGGAAAGAGTGGGACGAGGCGCATGGCAAGGGGGATGAGTCAACTCTTTTGCGTTTGCAGGAGCGCCAGCATGATTTAGAGGCGCGGTATGGGTATAACCCGGAGCAGAGGGCGCAGAGTGTGCTTTCCGGTTTAGGTTTTAGTAAGCGCAAGTGGGGGCAGACTGTAGGCAGTTTGTCTGGTGGCTGGCGGGAGCGGGCCAAGCTTGCGCGGGTGTTAACGCAGGGGGCGGATGTTTTACTTTTGGACGAACCCACCAACCACTTGGATATGGACGCAGTGGAGTGGCTGGAGGAGTGGCTTTTGGGGTACAAGGGGGCGCTGGTTTTTGTGGCGCACGACAGGTACTTCATGGACAAGATGGGCACGCATATTTTGTATTTGGGGGCGGCAAAGCCGGTGTTCCGCAAGGCAACGTTTACGCAGTTTCTGGAATTCCAGGAGGAACTGGAGGAGCAGAGGGAGCGGGAGGCAAAAAAGCTGGCGGAAGAGATTGACCATAAGATGGATTTTGTGCGGCGTTTCCAGGCCAAGGCTACAAAAGCGCGTCAGGCATCTTCCCGGAAGAAGATGGCGAAAAAATTGGAAAAAGAACTGGAACAGTACCAGCCGGAGCCCAAACGGAAGGAGCTGGCGTTTAAGTGGCCGGAGGCGGCGAGGTCGGAAAAAGTGGTTATGTCTGTAACTGGGCTGGATTTTGCGTTTCCGGACGGGCAGAGTTTGTGGCCGCCTTTGTCATTCCAGTTATTCCGGGGGCAAAAAATTGCGCTTGTAGGGCATAATGGCTGTGGGAAGTCCACGCTTTTAAAGCTTTTGATGGGGAAATTACAAAAAACAGGCGGGGATATCAGTGTATCTTCCCTGACGCGGATGGGCTATTATTCCCAGCAACAGGCGGAAACATTTGATTTAAATGGTACAGTGCTGGGGGAAACCAGAAGGCTTTCCGACCCTAAAACAACGGAAGAAGAGCTGATGAGTGTGCTTGGCCTGTTTATGCTGGGCCAGGGATATTTTGACAGGTTTGTGTATACGCTTTCTGGTGGGGAAAGAAGCCGTATGGCTTTGGCGCTTTTGTTTTTGGCGCGCTGTAACCTTTTGGTGCTGGACGAACCGACCAACCACCTGGATTTAGAAAGCCGTGAGGCACTTATAGAAGCGCTGGACGTATTTGATGGCACGCTGTTTATGGTGGCGCACGACAGGCACTTGCTGGCAGAAGTGGCGGATGAAATTTGGGCTATTAATGAAGACGGCAAAAACGGCATAACCGTGTATGAAGATGGGTATGCGGAATACGATGCCGCCCGCAAAGAACGGCAAAAAACAGGCCAGAAAAAAGAGCAAAAAGAACCGGAAGCCGGGAAGCTGGAAAATCTTTCCCGCGAGGCGTTAAAGCAGAAAAAGCGGGAGCAGGCGGAAAAGCGTAATTCTCTTTCCAAGGAAATAAAACCCCTCCAGGATAGATACGAAAAAATGGAAAAAGAGCTGGAAGCCGCTATGCAGCGCCAGTCAGAGGTGGAAGCCATGCTGGCAGACCCGGATGTTTACAACAACGGGGAGCAGGCAAGTGTTTTGCTGCGGGAGTTCCACACCCTAAAAACCTCTCTTGAAGGCCTTATGGAGCAGATGGAACCTCTGGAAGAAAAAATCCAAATTTTAGAAGCCCAGCGGGCCGCTGTTTCCGGCAATCTGGAAGAATAAAGATTTGGTGTGTATTTATCTTGACACATTAGGCACAAATGGCTATTGTGATAGCCAAGTCTCATGTATAACTTTTCAGTAAGAATTGTATTTTTGGAGGAATTATGCTTAAAAATGCACTTGTCATCATGTTCGACTCGCTCCAGAGAAACTACATTGGCGCGTATGGTAACACCTGGATAAAAACACCCAATATGGACAGGCTTGCCCGTGAAGGTATTATTTTTGATAATATGTATATCGAAGGCCTGCCCACCATCCCCTGCCGCCGTGCCATGCACACCGGCCGTTATACCCTGCACGAAGGTGGCTGGCGCGCCCTGAAAATGGACGACACCATGATTTCCGACCTGTGCTGGGGCCGCCCCATTGATACAGCCCTTATTCTCAGCTGCCCCATGTACCGTCTGCCTAAATTCGGCTACACCCGCGGCTTTGATAAAGTGCACTTCACCCACGGCCACGAAGGCGACCAATACTTCTACGACGCAGATCCCCTGATCCACTACGACCCACGTGACTTCCACGAAGATCACCTGCTTGTTAATGCGGACGCAGAACAGGGCGGCGACGTGGTGGGCCCCCTTCTGCACGAAACTTCCTGCTACCTTAAACAACAACAACATTGGAAAACAGAAGAAGACCGCTATGTTGCCAAAGACGTACGCGCCGCCATCCGTTATCTGGAACAGGTGGACCGCAACAAACAGTTCTTCCTCTGGGTAGACAGCTTTGACCCGCACGAGCCCTGGAACCCGCCGTCCACCTGGACAAAAGACCAAAAGTGCCCCTATAACGCAGAATACAAGGGCAAAGACCAAATCCTGCCCATTCTCGGACCCGCCGATAACTACTCGGAAGAAGAATTGCACCATGTGCGTATGCTTTATGCCGAACTTGTTACCCTGTGCGATAAATACCTGGGCATTCTTTTAGATGGCGTGCGTCGTCTGGGCTTTGAAGAAAATACCCTGTTTATGATGGTTTCTGACCACGGCGAACCCATGGGTAATGGCGAACACGGCCACGGTATTATGCGTAAATGCCGCCCCTGGCCCTACAACGAACTGGTGCATGCACCCTTTATTATGCGTGGCCCCGGCCTGCCCCACGGCGTGCGTTGCAGCGCGTATGTGCAGTCCGTTGACATTGCCCCCACAGTCTGCGACTGGCTGGGCATTGGCGTTCACCCCGATATGCAGGGCTTCTCCCTTCTTCCCCTTGTGCGCGGCGAAGTGAAAAAAGTCCGCGACTTCAGTATCGCCGGCTACCACCGCTTCTCCTGGGCCCTCTACAATGACGACTGGTCTTACATCCACTGGGTCAAAAACGAGGCCAAAGGCATTGGCGAAGCCGATAACTTCAGCGCTGAACAAGGCGCCGGTATGCTCGCCACTTCTGAACACCTTGTCGAAATGGGCGGCCATACTATCTTAAGTATGACCACAGACAAAGAACACCAGAAAGAAGCCTTTAAACAAATTAAAGAATACAGCTCCGCCCTGGAGCAGCATCAGGCTGCCGCAACTCTTGACGGCGAAGAACAATGGACCTGCACCCCGGGTTCTGTCGCTGAAGTACCCGCGGAAGACGAATTGTATAACCGCAAAACTGACCCCTACCAACTCCATAACGTGATTAAAGATCACCCGGATGTCGCACGCGATTTGTTAAAACAACTGCGCAACCGTATGGCAGAAATCCAGGCAAGCTAAACGTAGTGTGTCTTGGGGCGGGGAGTAGCTTTTTGTTAGAATAAAAAGCTACTCCCCACCCTCTTCACAAAAAAAACTTTTTTAAAAAAAATACAGCCTCGCTTCTATTATGGCCTTTTCGTCCGTAATAAAAGCGAGGCTATATTTTTAACCCCAAATCTATCCTTATATTACACGCACGCATGCACAAAACAGGGAGAAGTCTGGAGGGGATAATCCCCTCCAGCGCGGGGCAAGGGCAAGACCCTGTCGGTTTAAAACTTGGGTGTTTTATCTGTCAGGTGCCAGAAAGGCATTTTTAATACCACCAGCCAGATAAGGCTTATGCCAAGTGTGATACCTATGTAGGGCCATACGGAACCACCAAATGCCTGCGCGTAGGTAGCGGGCATGGTAATAGGCATCAGGGGAAGGCCGATAAGCATACTGGGTAGGGCAACAAGGCCAATTTCCAAGGGGACAGGGCTTTTAAATTCCGGGTCCAACATCCGCACAAGGACAAGGCCGGAGGTAATTGTCCCTGTGGCAGTACCCAGCACAACAAGGAAACGCTCACCCGCGTATTCTGTAAGGTAACGGCAGACATACCAGAGGATAAACACTGTACCAATAGCAACGCCAATGGAGATAAGTACAAGAAGGAGAAGCCATTCGCGCAGAACATGGATAGAGATACCGGCAAGGGCTGTAAGGGCCATAAGGTCAATAAGAATATTCAGCAGGCGGGTATGGCAGCCCATGTCAAAGAGGTGGCCGGCGGGGGTACGGTTTAGTACACTGCGCACGGCAAGACCAACAGGCATACAGAACAGGAAGGCCAGCATACTCCAGAGGATACCTCCAAACCTAAAAAAGACGGCGATAGCATATTA
>CAZJOG010000005.1:19005-28254 GCA_964547565.1 uncultured Desulfovibrionaceae bacterium | reverse complement strand
ATAATTTCAATAGCGTCTATCTGGTCCGTTTTACGCATTACTCCTATTTCTGCCGTCATGGCACTGCCGGCACGGGCTGTTATCATAATGGCGGCCAGCACAGGCCCCATTTCCCGCATAAGGGTAAGAGCAAGCAGGGAACCCAGCATACCCTGGGCCCCAAACATACTCATGGCATAATACGCCTGCAGGCCAAGCACAAGGCCGGTAAAAAGACCAATGAGCAAGATAACAAAAAGAGATTCCGCGCCAATAAGGTATATCTGGTGCAGTGTTTTGCGGAAAAGACGTTTGGAATGGAAAATTTGCACAAATGCTTCAAATACAAACAGGGCCATGGACCCTGCGCGATCCAGCAAGTCTTTAAAGGCAACTATGGTTGGCAGAGTAGATACATGCGCCATATTATTATCTCCAAAATACAGTGTAACCAAAAAAACAGCCAGACGCAACGATTTTCCATACAGAAAAAACTCTGTAATAATATGTAAAAAACCCCCTTAAATTCTCGTGTTTTTTTCTAAAATACCACGAGATAACGGACTTTTTACCCAAGAAATCACCATACGGCAGACTTGCGGATACATTTTTTTTCCGGTAAGAGAGAAAAATTCTGCGTATGTTGCCGGCTCTTTGCTGTTACTGGAATTGCCGATTTGCCCGTTTTTCAGATTTTTTCTGTCATATGCTAGCGGAATCTTTATTTTTTCACCCATTACCAATACCCCTGCCAGAGACTGACTTTTCCCTTTTATGGTCGTAATCTGGCCGGCTTTATTTTTTTCCATAAACAGGCAATTCTAAATAAATTGAAGGTGGGTGCATGCTTTCCGCTAAAAAAAAGTTTCACATTTCTGTGTACACATTTTTTCTGTCTGTTTTTGGCATTATGGGGATAACCATTATTGGCCCCATGGTGCCGGCTATTGCCAAAGATTTTAACATAAGCATTGATTCTGCCTGGAGTATATTCGCGGCATTTGCTGTACCAGGGGTGTTTGTGGCCCTTATTGTGGGTGTGCTGGCAGACAGGTTTGGCAGAAAGGCCGTTATTATACCGGCGCTTGCCTGTTATATTGTGGGTTCTGTGGGTTGTGCGCTTGCCCCCACATTTGAAGTTTTACTTTTTTGGCGGGCTGTGCAGGGTTTGGGCAGCGGGCCGCTTGGCACCCTGAACAGCACCATTGTGGCAGATGTGTTTGAACCGCATGAGCGGCCGCGGATTATGGGCTATATTACTGTTGCCATTACACTAAGTTCTGCGTTTTTTCCGCTTTTAGGTGGTTTACTGGCAGAATGGGACTGGCGTTTGGGTTTTTGGCTTTCCCTTATTGGTGTGCCTGTGCTTTTTGGTTTTTTCCGGCTGGATTTACCCTACAAGGGCGCTTCTGTCAGCATTAAAGAATACGGTAAACTTTGCCTGAAAGTTATTTCTTCCAAAGAAGCCCTGCAACTGTTTTTTATCAATTTTGTGATGTTTTTTATTTTTTATGGCCCTGTTGTTACCTATTTCCCCATTGTGCTGGAATATTTTTTCCAGCCTGCTGCTTCTCTTATTGGCACCACATTCCTTGTGGGGTCTTTACTGAGTATTGTTATCGCTGTACAGGCAGGCCGTTTTGCCAGCCGTTATTCCATGCGCACTATTTTACTGCTTGGTTTTAGTATGAATATGCTGGCGCTTTGCAGTGTCTTTATACTAAATGCGCCGTGGTTATACTTTATACCCATTTTCTTTTGTTCTGCTTCCCAAAATCTGATGATGCCCGTGCTTTCTTCCCGTGTTTCCATGCTGAGTGAAGGGGAAGCCAGAGGGGCAGCCATGGCCACTAATGGCCTTATGTTCCGCCTTTCCCAGGCTGTTTCCCCTGCTGCCTGCGCGCTTATGTGGGCGGCTATTGGCCCTTATGGCCCCTTTATTATGGGCATAACCGGCGCTGCCGTGCTTATTGGCTTTACCTTGCTGGTTATGCCAAAAGGGGTAAAGGTTTCCGACACCATGCGTTAGGTGTACATTTGAGGATTTTGGTACTTTACAAAAAAAGCTTGACGGAAAATAAAAAGCAGGGTAAGAACATTTTCTCGTGGCAAGGTAGCTCAGTTGGTTAGAGCATACGGTTCATACCCGTAGTGTCGAGAGTTCAAATCTCCCCCTTGCTACCAACAATAGATTCAACGAAGGATGTATATACCCCCGGAGGACTACAAAACGTAGACTTCCGGGGTTCCTTGTTGTTTAGGGATGTTTACGTTAAGGCCGCACACCTATTTGCCATGGCTATGGGGTATGGGTTTTCGCGTATTCGCCCATGGAGATAGTATGCCTTTTCAACCTTTGTTTTTTCTCCCTGCTGTTTTTGCAGAGGCAGTGTTTAATCCCTATCCCAACAGAAAAAGTGTCTCTTGCGCCCTGAGTGGGGTGAGGATTGAACCAGGGGATGCCGCCTACGCGGTACGGTTTGAAACCCATAACGAGGCTAAACGCTACTGGGTTTCCGAAAAGGCCGCCCTGCAACATCCGGAATTTTTGGAAAGTGTACGGGATTTGGAACAAAGAAGCTACCCGGCCTCCCTTATATTTTACAGTAATACAGAGCGGGCTGAACTGATAGACCCGGCGTGGGTGGCTGTGCAAAAAGAGAGAGGGCAGCAAAACCACCTGCGCTACATCTTAAAACTTAAAGACCGCAGAATCCAGGCACTACTGGCAGAACACGCGGGTTTGTCTTTGGACAAAATACGCGAAGAACTTGCCAAGCCAGAACCAATTTTACCCCCGCCTCTTCCTGGTGACAGTATCTGGGAAAAAGTGCTGGAAAAAATCCGTATACTCAAAAACAACCCCAAAAGCAGAGCAGAAGACCCTTGGAAGTTTTTTGGGCTTGTGGTTATGTGTGATTTGCACAAACGCCTGGCTGCATGTTTTCCCGATCTTCAGCCAGAATTACAAGTTTTGCTGGCCTGCTCCGACAACCTTCTTTTTGGGGAACTGGCGGATAAAAGCGGCATTTTACCTGACTGGCTTACTATACACGCCCTGATAGCCAAATCACGCTTAACCTTGGGGGATATGCTCCAGCTTGCCGATTGGGGGGCGCGTAACCCCAATGCCCTGGCACTGCTTTGGAAAACGCATACCAGGTTTGGCCTTTTAAGTTTTGCTGTTGGCAATGGTATGGGCTTTGCGGAGCTGATGGAAAACGGGCACAGTGCCCATATGCTGTATTTGTTTACTGCCAGACCGGAACTGAACCCTATGCTTACCGCGTTTGACCCGGACGCAGAATATAAAAAGCAGGAAGTAAGCCTGAGCCCGGAATTTTATGGCTTTGTTCCCTCAACTGTCTACCAGTTGCCCTATCTGTACAGGGCTAAAGTATTTGTGGCACTTCTGGCGGGTGAGGTGGGAAAAGCCCGGCACATTATTTCTGTGATGCGTGAGGAATGCCACTATTACTACCACGGCTCACCCGATGGATTTATTAATGCCACGGAAAAAATGGCGGAGCAGTATATCAAAAAAAACACATAACAGCATGGCCTGTCTTTATGTCAGGCTTTTTCGGTATACATAACCTGTTGCCATAACAACTTTAAAAAAATTTATGCCAGCTCTTGACATATTTTAATAAATGTTGAACTATCAATTTATGGAAAGTAAACACGCCAGCAAACTTTTTGAAGCCCTTTCTTCCGATGTGCGCCTTGATTTATTCCGCCTGCTTGTCCGTCAGGCACCGGAAGGTCTGGTAGCAGGTGATATTGCCCGTTTTTTGGATATCCCTTCTACAAATCTTTCCTTCCACCTGAAAGCGCTTGTGCAAAGTGGTTTGGCGAATGTGGAAAGAGAAGGGCGCTTTATGCGTTATAAAGCCAATATTCCCCTTATGCTGGAAATTGTGGCCTATCTGACAGAAGAATGCTGCGCTAATGACCCGGAACAATGCCGGAAGTTTCGTGCCGCAAGTGGCCTAAACTTGCACGTTTTAGCCAACAAATAAGAATAATACTAAAAATTTTTATTCAATATATCAACAATACAACAACTGTTGATTAAACAGGAGGGAAATATGGCAGAGCCCAAAAACATACCCAAGCAAAGCGGCTGTGTCCAAAGTACACCCAGTAGCACAAAAGAAAAGGGCATACATGCCCAACCGGACAGCACGTGGCTTAAAACGTATTTTTTCCGTGCAAGTATTCTGGCTGTTTTTGCTGTTGCCATATTTATGTACACAGGGCCTGTTTCCCAGTGGATAGTGTTTAATCTTTTGGGGTTTGTCACAGAATCACCCGTTGGTGGCGCTTTAGCATTTTTTTTATACGATGTTATTTTTATTCTTCTTTTGCTGGTTTCGCTTATTTATGTGATAGGTATGCTGCGTGCGTCGTTAAATGTGGAGCGTGTGCGTGATTATCTGGCTGGTAAAAAAAAAGGGCTGGGCTATGGCATGGGGGCGGTGTTTGGGGCTGTAACGCCATTTTGTTCCTGTTCCAGCATCCCTCTTTTTCTGGGGTTCACCACAGCGCGTATCCCCATTGGCGTGACTATGTCCTTTCTTATCACCTCGCCCCTTATTAATGAAATAGCCATTGTGCTTTTATGGGGTTTGCTTGGGTGGAAGTTCACCCTTGTATATATAGCTGTTGGTTTACTGGCTGGTATACTTGGCGGTGCTTTAATGGATAGCGTAAAGGCGGACCGCTGGCTGCAGCCCTTTATTCTGGAAGCTATGGAACATACCCCCGTTCCCCACACACCCGGGAAAGTGGAAAAACTGCGTTTACGCCAAAGGCATGTGTTTGCCTGGAGTGAAACCCTGACTATTTTCAAACGGGTATGGAAATGGGTGATTATGGGGGTGGCTATTGGGGCAATTTTGCATGGTTTTGTGCCAGAAAACTGGTTTGCGGAAAATCTGGGCGCCGGGCAGTGGTGGTCTGTGCCGCTTGCGGTTCTTGTGGCCATACCTTTATACACCAATGTGACAGGTATTGTGCCTGTTATGGAAAGCTTGCTGGCAAAAGGTTTACCTATAGGCACCACTATGGCGTTTTGTATGAGCGCTGTGGCCGCCAGCCTGCCGGAAGTTATGCTGTTGCGGCAAATTATGACCCTGAAGCTGCAGGCTCTGTTTATTGGCTATTTATGGGTAATGTTTACCCTTATGGGCTGGCTTTTTAATATACTTGGCCCTGTTATTGTATAAAAAAAGGAGATAAAAATGGAAATTAAGGTTTTTGGCACTGGTTGTTCCACATGCGCGGATACAGAAAAAATGGTGCGGGAAGTTGCGTTATCTATAGACCAGAGTATTGTGGTGCAAAAAGTTTCTGACCTGAAAGAAATGATGGCTGCGGGTATATTATCTGCACCAGCCATTATGGTGGATGGTGTGATAAAATGCACGGGCCGCGTTCCCACAAAGGGGGAAGTTGCGGAGTGGATAGGAAAAACAAAGGAGAAACAGGGGTAAGTATGTCTTCCGCATTACAAAAACTTTCTTTTCTTGACCGCTATCTGACTCTGTGGATTTTTTTGGCTATGGCTATTGGGGTATTATTGGGCTGGGCCCAGCCGGATGTAAAAAATGTCATCAATTTTTTTCAGGTGGGCACAACCAATATCCCCATTGCGATAGGGCTTATTGTGATGATGTATCCACCGCTTGCCAAAGTAAAATATGAACAGTTAAGGCAGGTGTTCCGCAATAAAAAAGTGCTTTTTCTTTCTCTTATGCAAAACTGGGTGATTGGCCCTGTTCTTATGTTTTTTTTGGCCCTAACCTTTTTATCTGGGAATAACAGTTATATGGTGGGGCTTATACTTATTGGCCTTGCGCGCTGTATTGCCATGGTGATAGTCTGGAATGACCTTGCAGGGGGTGACAGAGAATACGCTGCGGGCCTTGTGGCGTTTAACTCTATTTTCCAGGTGCTGTTTTTTTCTGTGTATGCGTATATTTTTATTACGGTTTTGCCGCAATACTTTGGCTTTGGCGGAGCTGTGGTAGAAATACGCATGGGGCAAATTGCCCAGAGTGTGTTTATTTATCTGGGTATTCCATTCCTTGCGGGCGTAGCCTCCAGAATGTACGGCCTGAAAGTAAAAGGGCTAGAGTGGTACGAGAATGTTTTTATCCCCAAAATCAGCCCGTGGACATTGCGTGCCTTACTTTTTACCATAGTGGTGATGTTTTCTTTGAAGGGGGAATATATTGTGGAGCTTCCGCTGGATGTGATCCGCGTTGCTATCCCCTTGCTTATTTATTTTGTGCTGATGTTTTTTCTTTCTTTTTTTCTGGCAAAACGGGCGGGAGCAAGTTATGAGCAGTCTGCTACATTGTCCTTCACGGCTGCTTCCAATAACTTTGAATTGGCTATTGCGGTAGCTATTGCTGTTTTTGGGCTCAATTCTGGCGAGGCTTTTGTGGCAGTTATAGGCCCACTGGTAGAAGTGCCTGTGCTGATTGGGCTGGTGAATGTGGCGCTTTGGCTGAAAAAACGCTGGTATCCAGCGGAGGGCTAACCGTAAGTCATTCTTTCTTTTATCACGGTGAACGTAAATTTTGCCTGCTGTTTGTAGCCGTCAGAGGGTCCCTCATCTGGACAACACACAGTTTTCAAAAGCCGATGCCCATATTCAGCGTCGGCTTTTTTTCTGCGTGGATACAATATTCTGCAGGAAAACTTCAATTTTTTTGTGCTGGGTTTGCGCTTCGCAGCGCTCCTGACAGGTTTGGTGGGCTATGCGGCGCAGGGCAAGCAGCTCTTCATCCGGCAGGGCAAGGGCTTTGCAAATAAGCGCAGAAAAATCTTGCGGTTCTGCCTCAAAAGGTAAAACCCAAGGCGAAAGAGCAGGGGGGATAAGCTCCATCACGCCGCCAACATTGCGGATAACAGGCAGTGCCCCTTCCGCCAGGCATTCCGACAAAGTATTGGGTAAGCCCTCCACCCGTGATGGCAGAAGGAAAATATCGCAATCCCGCAAAAGGCTCTGCACATCCGGTATAAAACCATGCCAGACAATCCGCGGCGTTAACCCAAGGGTATTCGCAAGAGCCCGCAGGTTTTGTTCTTCTGGCCCAGTACCCGCAATATGCAGCTCCCACGGGGTTTGTATGGGCGCTAAAGCGTGCAGAATGTCTGCCTGGCCTTTTTCTGCTGTAAGCCGGGAGGATAATAAGAGCCGACGGGGGCTGTGGCATGCTGTGGGTACCGGCCCCAGGGTTTTGCCAATAAGAACCACAGAACATTGCCCCGGTTTCACATACTTTAGCGTATCCATAAAACCATCAGCGATAAACTGGCCTGGACAAAGGAAAAATGGCATAATCCATGTATGCAGAAGCTTTGCTTTAAGTTTTGGTTTAATATCCCCTGGTAATCCTATACGTTGAACAACAGGTATATGTAAAATGCGCGCAGCAATAGCGGCTGTGGAAAGATCTTTGCCTACATTAACAATAATGATATCTATGTTGTTTTTTTTGAATTCATGATAAAAATACTGGATGGTAAGCGGGCTTAAATCTGCGCCAAACTTTACATCGCGCACATACTTCAGGTGTTTTTCTGCTTCAGCCAAAAACGTTTTCTGTCTGGCGTACAGAAAGACCGAATGCCCTTCATTTTGCAAGCCTTGTGCTGCATGTAAGTACCATGTTTTTTCCCCCCCCCAGGTATGGGTGGAAGTGATAAAGGCAATATTCATAGCCACCTCTTCCGTGGAAGATACGAGGGGAAGGGCGGAAGGTCAAGGAAATTGCTTTGACAAAAGGCAAAAAAAAGAATATTTTATTGCTCTGGATATTTTCGATTACCAAAATTTATCCCTAATGAATCCTGCTGGTTGCAACATCCAGATACCAGGTTTTTACCCCAGCCCATGTTTTGGTGGATGTAATAAAGGCGATGTTCATGGTTAGTCTTTGATAGGCCAGAAAAACTGTTTAGGATTAAAAAATATAGTGTGGTATTTGCTAGCCTACCTTGGTCTTGGTTGTCAATATATAATAGTAACTTTGAAAAATGCCAGACTACTACTCACTGACTTAAAAAATGTAGGTATTGTTAAACTTTTTTATTGACCTAACGCCAGACAAAAGAATGGAAATAGTGCAAGAGAATGAATGCATTTGAAATGTTTTCCCTGTTTTCCTATCAATCATCAACTATTCTACTAAAGAAGATTTTTTTACTGAGCAATGCCATTAAATCAACAAATATTTCCTTTACTTTTGGAACACTATGTAAAAAATAAATTTTTTCAAAAACGGCTCTACCTTCGGGAAAATAGATGGTTACATGTCAATCCCTTTGCTTTGGTTAGAAACAAAAATGCTAAATGATAAAGATTAAAACCTAACCGTCCTTAAAGAATACAAAATGAAGCAATCAAAAAGTGATATTAGTCAAACACGCAAAAATATGCGGGTTAATGGACGCCCACTAACTTATGTAAGTTTTGGTGACGCTAACCCAGATATAAATTTTTATTTGATATGGCCGAGAGATGCAGGACTTGGGTTTTTTGCAAACTTTTTTTATGTAATTGGCCATTTATCTGTTGCGGAACAGCTTGGTATGATTCCAATTGTTGATATGGAAACATACCAAACGCATTATCAAGAGGATGAACCTATACATGGCACAAACAATGCATGGGAGTACTATTTTAATCAAGTGTCTTCTTTTACATTAGAAAATGTATATACAAGTAAAAATGTATACTTTAGCAATGGAGACTTCGAATATTCTATATATGAAAGCATTTCCATTTTACAACAATATATTAAAAGGTATATTGTTATTCAACCAGAAATTGAGGAATGGGTAGAAAACTTCTACAAGGTTCACTTTCAAGGAAAACATGTTTTAGGTGTGCACTTTCGCGGTCAAGAAATGAAAACAGCGAAAGGCCACCCAACCCCACCTAAAATCCAACAGGTTTTACAAAAAATCCAAAAAATGTTGGATACATTTTCAATTGACAGTATTTTTGTGGTAACAGAAGAACAAAAATACCTGGATAAAATAGAAAAAAGCTTTCCAGGGAAAGTATTTTATACAAATGCATTCCGTACATATGATGTCAATGCATATACTATGTATCCACACCCACGTCCATTACATATGTATAACTTAGGATTAGACGTTTTACGCGACACACTCTTACTTGCCAAATGCCATTATCTTATTGCGGGCGGTAAAGATGGCATTGCTTCAGGATCAAACGTTAGTAGAATG
>CAZJOG010000005.1:0-18995 GCA_964547565.1 uncultured Desulfovibrionaceae bacterium | reverse complement strand
CAAGTCTACAATGACGGCAACTATATTGCAGTTGAACTAATTTATAATGGTATGAATTCATCTGTAGAACCACTTACCATACATATAAAAAATTTTTTAAAATTATGTTGGAGACCCATTAAATACATTTGGCAACCAGTAGAGCATATGATAAAAAAAGTCTTTCATTTACAAGGCGTTGGACGTAGATTTAAACATTGGTGGCAAATAAAACGAGCCCATGGTTTTCGGAAAAAATAAATTTTATAACCAACACAGAGTATGATTTTTTTCCAGCTATTACAATAAAAAAGGATATTATGTGAAAAAAACAATTAGATTTTGTATTTTACATAAAATGTATGAAAAAGAAAGTGATTATACTCCACCTGCTTTTCTTCCGCAATGCATTTTTGATACATTTAATATGGTTTTTACATTTCAAAACCCAGACTATATTATAGCAACAGAATTTATTTATGAAGACTTTATATATTATACTAAGTTTAAAAAATTACAGAGACCAGGGGTAATTAATATTTTTTTTGCAGGAGAATGTATTAGTCCAGATTTAAATATTTTTGATTATGCCTTGTCATTTGATAAGAATTTACAATGTGCAGATAGAATTGCAAGAACCCCCTCTTTATATTTTTATAATAAAGAAAATGAAGAACGGCTTTTTACCCCCCGAAAAGATCCTGAAGAAATTTTGAAACAAAAAAGATTTTTTTGCAATTTTATTTATTCAAATGGTCTTGGGCATCAAAATCGTGACAAATTATTTTTTAAAATATCGGAGTACAAACCTGTTCATTCACTCGGGAAGCATTTAAATAATGCATCCTCTCCTGTTACGGATAGCGCATTAGGCTGGGAAAAAGAAAGTATAGAGATAAAGCGGCCCTATAAGTTTTCTATAGCAGCAGAAAACGCTTCTTACCTTGGGTATACGTCAGAAAAAATAATGACATCATTTTTGGCAGATACAATCCCAATTTATTGGGGAGATCCATCTGTTGCAACAGAATTTAACCCCAAAGCCTTTATTAATTGCCATGCCTACGAAAACTTCCATGAGGTTATGCAAGCTATAGCAAAGATTGATAATGATGATGCACTTTATTGTCAGATGCTTAGTGAACCTTCTATAACACAGGAGCAGAGGAAAAACGCAGAAAACGAGTATAAAAAGATAGAAAATTTTTGGTATGCTATTTTTTCACAAAAACTTTCGGCAGCCAAAAGAGTAGGCGAAGGATTTCATCCTTCATTGTATACACAATTTTTTTCTGGTGAAATTTTTACTACGCAGCAAGGTTCATTATTCAAATTGGCTAGATATTTGATAGCTTCAAAACTCTATCTCTCGAAGGCGGAAGAATATCAAAAGAAATATATAAAGGAGAAAACACGTCTTATGCAAAGAGATTCAGCATGGCGAAAAGAAAAGTCAATAACGGGGCGAACTCGCATTTTTTATAAAAATAAACGTGTATTTAGCTATCCCAATACTTTTTTCTTTACATGGAATAAACAATATAAAAAACTTGCTTCAAAATTTAAAAATAATGAATTTGTACATACTATTCTTTCAAAAACAAAAGAAATAGAAATACCTAATCGCAAAATTGTTATACTACTTTCTTCAATTGAACCTTGGTTGGATGATATCAATACATTACTTTATCAACTGCTCCCACAAGCAGACAAAGAAGTTTTTGTACAATTTATACTAAAAAATTTTGGAAGTATTACTACTATTTCGCCTGAAGAAAATGCAAAAGTAGTTAATATGTTTGATGAAGCACAAAAACTTTACGAGTCCCGCAAAAGTATTCATGATCCTATAGAATTAGACTACAAAGGGAAAAAAATACAATATATTTCTTCTAATCCTTTAAAATGCCCCGGCACAGATGAGCTTTCAAAATTTCTTTATGGATATGAAATTGTTCATACATTTATGATGGATGAATATTATAAAGCAGGTTTTTTACCAGAAGATGGGCAAACTATTTTTGATATTGGAGCTGCAAATGGTGATACAGCTGTCGCATTTGCCGTGCAGTATCCACATTCCCATGTCTACTCTATTGAATCTTCTGAGAAAGCATTAGCTTTTGTTCAAGCCAATAAAGAGACAAATGCTCTTTCTTTAGTGCACCCTGTAAAGGCTTTTGTTCACAACACCACTGGAGAACTTGAAATTGATGGAAACATTGAAAAAACTATTTCAATAGATGATTATGTAGCAGAACACGCAATTAATAATATTGGTTTGATTAAAATGGATATTGAAGGTGCAGAAATTCCGGCATTACACGGAGCTTTACAAACTATTAAACGTGATAATCCATGCTTATATATTCCTATTTATCATTTAAGAAGTGATATTTTTGAAGTACCTCGTTTTTTACATGGATTAAATATACCAATGAAATTTGCTTTAGGTTTTGCTGATAAACGTATATGGGGGGCAGATTGTGTACTTTTTGTAAAATTTATTCCTGGCAACTTCTAACCATAAGAAAAACTACATGAATGTGCTATTAGCCCATTATGAGGCCATTATGCGAATTTACCACAAAAAAAGATTTCCATCGGGCAAGCGAGATGTTTATATTTTAGGTCGTAAAATATTTTCCTATTACAATAAAAGGAAAAAGTTAAAGGTTGACCCTAGCATTACTCTTGAAAAAAAAATAGAGATTATTAGCAAAGATTTTACAAAACATACAGGGTATTCGTTAGACTTAAAAGAACCTAAAACCTTTAATGAAAAACTTCAATGGCTGAAACTTTTTTACGACAATCCCCTAATCTCTGTGTGCGGTGACAAATTTCAAGTGCGTGCACATGTTGCAAAAGAAATAGGGGAAGAATATCTTGTTCCTTTACTTGGAGCTTGGGATAAACCTGAAGAAATTCCATTTGATGTTCTACCAGATCAATTTGTGCTAAAAGTAAACTGGGGTTCAGGGCAAAATATTATTGTACGTGACAAAGCAAATTTAGATTTAAAGGAAGTATATGAACAGCTCAATGAATGGATAAAACCCGAATCAAGTCATTACTTCCACTCATTTGAACCTAGTTATAAAGGGTTTCCCCCTAAAATTATCTGTGAGCAATATATAGGAGAATTAGCAAACAATTTAACATGCTACAAAATATTTAATTTTTCCAGCAAACCCTATCTTATCCAAGCTGTTTTTGATGATAAAATGCAATACGAAACTATTAATTACTATGACTTAGAGTGGAATAAACTTCCTTTTACGCAAAACTACCCTAACAATTCTGCTCTTGTCCCGGCTCCCCAAAACCTGCAAAAAATGCTGAAACTTGCTGAAAAACTTGCCGCCCCTTTTCCCTATTTTGTGCGAACCGATTTTTATGAAATAGGCGACAAGGTCTTATTCAGCGAATTTACATTTTTTTCTGATAATGGCATGGCAGCATTTCATCCAAATGAGTGGGATAGCAAACTTGGCGAACTCATTAACTTACCAATATAGATATGGTGAGGTAGATAATGCAAAATGCTCAAGACGTTATACATATTGCTTTTACTGTAAACGATAATTATGTAAAATATCTTGCTGTAACAATTGCCTCGATTCTCAGCCATGCAGGAGAAAGTGATAAGTTTTTTTTTCATATACTCCATGGAGGCGATATTTCTGAAGAGAGTAAAGAGCAATTATTTTCACTGCAAAATATACAAGAGTTTATAATAGAATTTTCATTAGTACAAAAAAATTTATTTACTAATCAAGCGGTAAATTTGTGTGAGCATGTTACTCGTGAAACAAATTATCGCTTTTCTGTTGCTTCACTCTTTCCAAGTTTAGATAAATTAATTTTTCTTGATGCGGATTTAATAGTAGTTGGATCGTTAATAGAATTATGGAAATTAGATATTACACCATATTATATGGCGGCATGTCCAATGTTATCATTTGAAAGAATATATGTTGAAAACCTAGGCATTACGCCAGATCATCTTTACTATAACACAGGTGTCACTATTTTTAACCTGAAAAAATGGCGTCAAGATAAAATTGAAGAACAACTTTTTTTTAATGCAGAAAAATACCGTCATCTTTGTATGTTCCTAGATCAGGATATCTTATGCTCCACACTTCAAAAATCAATTTTGCCTTTACCAAAAATATGGAATAGCATTGCATACCTTGGCGAAATAGATGATACTTCAAAAATTTATCATTGGGCTGGTGCCGAAAAACCCTGGAATTCGCTCAATGTTCCCTATGCGGAAAAGTATGTCGAATGCGTAAAAAAAACTCCGTATGAAAATGAAATTCTTTCTGTATTAAAAAAGCTAAAAAGAGAAAAGAAAATAAAACAATTCAAAGAGTTTTTTTTCTGTCATAAAAAATTCCCAAATGGAAGATGCAGGATTTATATTTTGGGAATACGCATTTGGGCTTATACACCTAAGACTCCCAACAGCTAACCAAATGAGACGTATATATGCCACAAATCCCCATTGCGCTTTCAAGTGACAATAACGGTTTTTTTATGCTTGCGACTACGCTTGTTTCTGCGCTTAAAAATAAAGCGCAGTCAAGTTTTTATACAATTTATGTCTTTTGTGCCGGTGATGTGACGGAAGCAAACAAAGAAAAAGTAAAGCTATTAGAGTCACAATTTTCTGGTTGTAGCATTACATTTGTAGATATGGCTGGGAAATTTGAATCTGTACCAAAAACACATCAATATGTCACAACACCTTCTTTGTATAAAATGATTTTTGCTTCGTATTTTTCACAATATGACAAAATATTATATTTAGACACAGATATTCTTGTGCGTGGAGACTTGGAAGAGTTATTCCTTATAAATATTGGTGATGCGTATCTTGGTGGAGTTCCAGAATTTATTAACTATTTCCAATGCTATGATAAAATTGAAAAAGTGACAGGATTACATGATTTAGAGTTTTATATTAATGCCGGTGTATTGATTATGAACCTTGCGGCTATACGGCGCGATGGTATAGAAGATAAATGGCAAAGTTTAATTGGCACTATGGATGGTTCTGTAGACCAACATATTCTTAATACAGTCTGTTATGGGAAAACTTTTTTTATCCCATGCAAATATAATGTAAAACAGGCCGCCTTGCCTTTTTATACAAATGGCTGTTCATACACGTTTTACCCCCCTAAAGAAATTAAAGAAGCGTATGAGCACCCGCATATATTCCATTACACCAGCAAAGAAAAGCCTTGGAATTGCAGAGACTTGTTTTTAGCCAATGAATGGTACAGGTATTTTCAGCTTTCCCCATTTTTTGACCAGCCACTTGTACGGAAAACATTTCTTGAGTTCACAAATCCTCCCCAAAAATGGCACCACAAAATTTTTTATAAAGAAAAATTGCCGGATAACAGAAGAGCTTTTTATCTTGGTGGCATACGTATTTTGTCGTACAAACGTCTTTATTGATCAGGAAAAACCATGACATCTATACCCATAGCCCTATCAAGCGATAACAAATGTTTTTTTGCTCTTGCCACTACGCTTCTATCTTTATTTGAAAATAAACTACCAGAAACAACGTATACTTTGTATATTTTTTGTGCAGCTGATGTAACACAAGAAAATATTAAAAAAATCTCAACACTTGTATCAAATTACTCTGGATCTTCTGTTACATTTATTGATATGCAAGGTAAGTTTGACAACATCCATATGGATCATGCCTATTTAACTGTACCTACATATTATAGAATGCTGTTTGCGTCCATGTTACCGCAACACAAAAAAATACTTTATCTTGATATAGATATTTTGGTGAGGAAAGATTTAACAGAGTTTTACAATATTGATATACAGGATAACTATCTGGGAGGTGTGCCTGTTTTTTTAAGTTACTTTAAACTATACAAAAAAACACAAAAACTCACAGGATTAACAGATTTGGAATTTTTTGTTAACGCTGGTGTACTCATAATGAATCTGGAAAGTATACGGCGAGACAACATAGAAGAAAAGTGGCAAAATTTGATTGGAATGGGGGGCGATGCTGATCAACCCATTCTCAATACAGTGTGCCATGAGAAAATATCTATTATTCCATGTAAATACAATGTGTCACAAGTGGATTTACCTTTTTATCAGAATGGCAAAGCCAATATATTTTACGACGCCAAGGAATTAGAAGATGCTTTTGGTGACCCTGTCATTTTTCACTACACCGGCAAAGAAAAGCCATGGAAATACCGAGATCTTTTTCTTGCCAGAGAATGGTACAGGTATTACCTGTTAACGCCATTTGCGCAGGTTCCCCTTGAAAGAGAATATTACAGTGAAACGGTAAAACCAAAATTAAAATGGTACCATAAAATATTTTATAAAGAAAAAACACCTGATGGAGTGCGCCATATCTATATTTTACGTATCCGCATGTTTTCCTATACCCATATGCCCAAATATTAATTTCCAATCACGTTGGGTATTCCCCCCTCTCCAAACATAAAACCCCCGCCGTATAACAACACGGCGGGGGTTTTATAACAACTAGGTCGAGTAAAAGCTACTGAAAAGCTACTGGGGAGCGGCTTCAGAAGCTGGAGTTTGTTCCATGGCAGGCGCAGGTTGCTCCAGCACAGTGTCTGGGGTGCCCGCTGTGTCTGGGGTCACGTCAGATGCAGAGGGAGTGGGGGTAGTCTCAGGAGTTGCCAGCACAGTGCTAGCAGGCTCTACCGCCGTAAAGGGGCTTTCCGCAGGGGCAGCAGGTTCAGGTTGGGCTGCGGGTACAGGGCTTGTGGTTGTACCAGGCGGGGTAGTAGGCACTACAGGTGCAGGAATTTCTTCAAACTGCACATCCAGCACGGATTCTGCCTGACGGGCAGGGCTGGTGATAAGGTTATAGGCAAGAGAGGTTACAATGAACAAAACCGCCAGAAAACCCGTCAGCTTTACCAATATGCCACCGGCACCACTGCTGCCGAAAACAGACGTATTGCCACCGCCGCCAAAAATAACGCCCATGCCTTCTTTCCCGGCCTGCAAAAGCACCAGAACAATAAGCACCAGGCACACAATCACGTGGAGAGTTAAAAACGCGGTCTGCACATCAAGCTCCTTAAAAGCGTAAGAATACCGTTTTTACGCGGTGATTGAATTATTTAACAGAACTTGCGGGAAAACGCAAGTAAAAACTCACATTCGGATTATGGCTTATCCCGCGCAGATGATAGGATAAAAGGTGTCGGCCTTTAAAGACGCGCCGCCCACCAATACACCGTCCACATTTTCCACAGCCATAATAGCCTGGGCATTTTCTGGCTTTACACTGCCGCCGTAAAGAATGCTGATTTTTGCCGCTTTTTCTGGCCCTATCACACAGGCCAGCAAGTTGCGGCAAAGGGCATGGGCTTCCTTAATATCTTCTTCTCCAGCTGTTTTCCCTGTGCCAATAGCCCATACAGGTTCATACGCAATAGCCAGGTTTTCCGGCACAAATGCGGGGTTTTGGGCCAAGGGCTCCAAAGCAGCCGTGATTTGTTTTTCCAAAATCATGGCAAGAAAACCGCGTTCTCTTTCTTCCAGAGTTTCCCCCACACAAAGGCAAACCTTCAAGTTTTCCATAAAGGCTGTTTCTATCTTTTGTGTGATATCTTCAAATGTTTCATGGAAGATATGCCGGCGTTCCGAATGCCCAAGAAGCACCCAGCTTACCCCTGTTTCTTTGAGCATACGGGCGGAAATTTCGCCCGTAAAAGCCCCTTCTTTTTCATGGTGCATATTTTGCGCCCCAAGCAGGCAGGGCAGGCCGGAAGCGGCAGAAAGGGCCGTAAGCGCTTTACCTGTTGCTTCCAAAGCTGTATACGGGGCAAACACTAAAATTTCTCTGTCAGAGGCCGGTTTTTTTTCTTTGCATAATTGTTCCAAATTGCCCAGCATTTCCACAGCTTCCGGCCCTGTTTTGTACATTTTCCAGTTGGCCGCCATACGTTTACGCATAGAATACCCCTTACAGTTTGTTGTATTAACTAAGCTTTTTGAAATAAGCCCATACGGCAAGGCTTAACGAACCTTGTCTGTAGCGGTATTTTATGGTAGAGAAGAAAGGATATCAAGCATGATTTTTCCCTTTTTATTTTTTTTGAAGGTTTTATGTCCGACTTTGTCCATCTCCATTGCCACTCCGAATACAGTTTGCTGGACGGTGCCATACGCCTTGCGGATATTCCCCGTACAGCCAAAGATTTTGGTATGCCGGCTGCCGCCATTACAGACCATGGCAATCTGTATGGAGCCGCACATTTTTATCTGGCATGTAAAGATATGGGCATAGCCCCCATTATTGGCTGTGAAGTGTATGTGGCCCATGACCACCGGGATATAACAAGCGATAAATCCCGTGTGCGCCATCACCTTATTCTGCTGGCGCAGAATAAAACCGGCTACCAGAATCTTTTAAAAATTGTTTCTCTGGGCGCATTGGATGGTTTTTATTATAAGCCCCGCATAGATAAAGGCATACTCAAAGGCCGTACAGACGGTCTTATTGCGCTTTCTGCCTGTATTGCCGGTGAAATACCCCGCACCATACTGGGCCGTAATTCTCTGTTGCCCGGTGGTGGCACAATAGACGATGCTATCCGTATCACCAAAGAATACGGCGCTATGTTCCCGGAGAGATTTTTTTTGGAAGTGCAGTCCAACTCCCTGCCGGATCAGGAAAAAGTGAACGCTGCCCTTGTCCAGATAGCCGAAGCCACAAAACTTCCGCTTGTGGCCACAAACGACTGCCACTACCTCACCGCCCAGGATGTAGAAGCGCACGATGTGCTTTTGTGTATCCAAACAGCCGCAAAAGTTACAGATACCAACCGTATGCGTTTTGAAACCAAGGATTTGTATTACAAGTCCACGGAAGAAATGGAAGCCACCCTTGGCCATATCCCGGGAGCACTGACAAACACGGTTAAAATAGCGGAAATGTGTACGGACTTAAAGCTTCAGCTTAAAGCGCCGCCCTACCATTTTCCCCAGTATAATACCCCTGTGGATGAACAGGGCAGGCAGATTGAAGAAACAGAGGAAGAACGTCTTGCGCGGGAAGCCAAGGAATTGCGACGCCTTGCGGAAGAAGGTCTGGACGCACGCCTTGCCAAATACCATACTATGGACGAGGAAAAACGCGCCACCTATAAGGAGCGCCTGGAATATGAGCTGGATGTTATTATCCGCATGGGTTTCCCCGGCTATTTCCTTATTGTGCAGGACTTTATCAACTGGGCCAAAAGTAATGGCATACCAGTAGGGCCGGGCCGTGGTTCGGCAGCTGGTTCATTGGTGGCGTGGGCTATCCGTATCACCAACCTGGACCCTTTCCCTTACGGGCTTTTGTTTGAACGTTTTTTGAATATTGAACGTATTAGCATGCCGGATATTGACGTAGACTTTTGCGAAGAACGGCGCCTTGAAGTGCTAAAATACGTCACAGAAAAATACGGCCAGGAAAAAGTGGCACAAATCACCACCTTTGGCACTATGAAAGCCAAGGCTGTTGTGCGCGATGTGGGCCGCACGCTGGATATGCCCTTTAAAGATGTGGACAAAATTGCCAAACTTATCCCTTTTAGTCTGGACATGACCATTAAAAAGGCTCTGGAATTAACCCCGGAGCTGGACACCCTGTACAGGGAAGAGCCCGTTATCCGCAAGCTTCTGGATATTTCCATGCGGCTTGAAGGTTTGTGCCGCCACGCTTCTACGCACGCGGCAGGTGTGGTGGTTTCCGACTTGCCCATGGATTCCTACCTTCCATTGTATAAAGGAAAAAAGGACGAACTTGTCACCCAGTTTGACATGAAAATTGTGGAAAAAATTGGCCTTGTGAAGTTTGACTTTCTTGGCCTGCGTAATATGACCGTAATTTTCAAAACACTGGATAACATCCTTATGCAGGGTAAAACCCCGCCGGATCTGGATACCCTGCCTCTGGACGACCCTGAAACATACGCCCTTTTTTCCCGTGGGGAAACAGACGGTGTGTTCCAGCTGGAAAGTTCCGGTATGCGCCAGTATTTACGGCAACTTATGCCCACTTGTTTTGAAGATATTATCGCCATGCTGGCTTTGTACCGTCCTGGCCCGCTTGGCTCTGGTATGGTAAAACTTTTTATAGACCGCAAACACGGTGTGGAAAAAGTCACCTACCCCCTGCCTGAATTGGAAGAATGCCTGAAGGACACCTACGGGGTTATTGTCTACCAGGAACAGGTTATGCAGATTGCCCAGATTGTCGCCAATTATTCTCTGGGTGGTGCAGACCTTTTGCGCCGGGCCATGGGGAAGAAAAAAGTGGACGAAATGGCCAAAGAGCGGGCCAAATTTTTGGAAGGCGCGCAGGCCCGCGGGGTGAAGGCCAGTATTGCCAATGATATTTTTTCCCTTATGGAAAAATTTGCGGAATATGGTTTTAATAAGTCACACAGTGCGGCGTATGCGCTTATCACCTACCAAACAGCCTATCTGAAAGTCCATTTTCCTGTGGAATATATGGCGGCCATGCTTTCTTCCAAAATGGGCGGCAAGCAGGAGGAACTGCTCAAATATGTTTCTGCCTGCCGTGATATGGGGGTGGAAATTTTGCCTCCTTCCATACAGGAAAGCAGGGGAGAATTTACCCCGCATGGGGAAAATATTCTGTATGGCCTTGGCGGCATTTCTAATGTGGGTGGCGAAGCCATTAAGGATATTGTGGAAGAGCGTGCCAATGGCCCCTTTAAAAGCCTGTACGATTTTTGCTGCCGGGTAAACCTGCGTAAAGTGACCAAACGTGTTATAGAAAACCTTATTAAGTCAGGCGCTATGGACAGTTTTGCTGTGCCACGCTCCGCGCTTTTTGCCTCTTTGGATATTGTGGTGGCACGCGCCCAGAAAAAAAGTAAAGAAAACCAAAGTAATCAGGTATCCTTACTTTCTCTTGTGCCAACAATGCCAGAACAAGACACGGGCGGCATAGGTTTTGACTGTGAGGAAGGGCACATTGCGGAATGGGCAGAAGACCAGATACTGGCCTTTGAAAAAGACGCTATAGGTTTTTACCTGACCTCCCACCCCCTCCAGCCCTTTAAGCCGGATATGCAACGCCTTGGCCTTACCCCCCTTGAAGATGTGTACGAAAGTAAAGGTGTTTTACGCACAGGCGTTTTGGTAACAGCCTTGCGGGAAATTATTACCAAAAAAGGGGATCGTATGGGCATTGCCCAGGTGGAAGACCTTACAGGCCATGCAGAAGTGCTGTTTTTCCCCAAAAGTTACGCATTGTGCCGGGATCTTTTAAAAAGCGAAACACCCCTGCTTGAACTTACAGCCACGCTGGACAGAAGCGATGAAGAAGCGGATGAACGCGAAGAAGGGGAGGAAGAAGAGCGCCCCCTGCAAATAAAATTGCGTGGTGAAAGCGCACGCGCCCTGCTGGAAGCCTGCCATAACTGCGAAAAACCCGTGTATCTTGCGTACCCTGTTGCCCATTCCCATACACAAAGCGCGGAAGAACTTAAAGTATTACTACAAAAATACAAAGGTGCAGCGCCTGTTATTATCCATTTTCCGCTGGAAAATGCCCACTGTAGTATGCAGCTTGGCCCCCAGTATACAGTCCGTTCTGACCCACAGTTTTACCGTGATGTGGATGAATGGCGTAATGTATGGAAAAAAGACGTTGTTTAATCCCTGAGGAGTCTCTATGTGGAAACTGACTGTGCGGACAGATACCTCTATGGCCCATGCCCTGCGCCATTATAAAGGCAAGTGTGAAAACACCCACGGGCATAATTATACTATTGAATTTACTGTAGCTGGAGAAAGTGTTCAGGAAGGCACAGAATTACTTATGGATTTTTCTGTTCTGAAAAAGCTTTTAAACGATGTGTTAAAAAAATACGACCACACCATGCTGAATGATGTGCCACCTTTTGACACTATCAACCCTTCTTCAGAAAATATCGCGCGGTTGTTATTCCAGACAATCCGGCCACTTTTGGCAGAATTGCCGGAAAACACCAACAATGTTCGTTTATACAGTGTTACTGTGTGCGAAAAAGCCACACAAAGCGCTACATACCAGGAAGACTAATGCCTACTATACTTGTGCGTTATCTGCGCCCTAAAGTATTCAGTATTTGTCGTGAAGCCGTAGGGTTCCAGAACCATGTGGAAGCCTGTTTTTTCCAGCTTGCGGAAAAAAGCAGGGAGGAAAGACTGGCTTTTGTGCAAACTATGCAAAAAGCTGCCCCGTATTTTTTGCTTGTAGACTGGCAAATGGCAGAACGTAACCTCTGCCTGCCCTTTTGTTTTGCGCGTAATCGCCTGCTTTTGCTTCAGGAAGCGCAAAAAAATAAACACTACAAGGCATATATGGCAGACGGCGCACTGGAAGATGTGCTGTACAGCCTGCGGGATGCTGTTACTGTTGTACGCCGCGAAAGCCTGTTGTGTGGCACTGTGGGTATGGCGCTGGGGAAATGGCTATAAAAACCGCTTAGATAAAAATTGGGGGTTGCGCCGCGCTGTATTAATCCAGCGGGCTGCCCACAGTAAGCGCGCTGTCTGGCACTACGGTATCCCCGGGAACAAGAATACTTTCCGGGTTAAACGCGGCCCATACAAACCAAAAGGCGTAAATACCAAAATATTCCTTTAAGGCTGCGCCCTGTAAATTGCCTTCGGTGGCTTTTCCGCTTGGGTCCCATACACTGCGGGTATGGACATCCATAATTTTTTTGTCCTTCAGCACAAAAAGGGCAGGGGTTCTGTCTTCCCACACAACACGGTTAAACACCCGGACAACCCCCAAGGTATCGTCATACCATGCCACAAGCGGGTTAAGGCCAACATAAAAATTCACCACCTGCTTTTCCTTAACATAGGGAATATTAAGAGCCACAAAAAGGTTATCCATTTCAAGGCCATATATGGGTGTTTTCATAGGCCAGCGTGTGTCTATGCGGGCAACGGGGTAGAGAATACGGTCATCGTCGTAATAATTGCCGGGCGTCAGGTACGAACCATAGGGGTCACGCCCGTATGTTCTGCCCCGTGTGGGCCGTGGGGTTTCCAAAACTTTGCCTTTGGGAAACGCTTCTCTGGCTTTGCCCCAGGTTGTCCATAATACAGGCATAATTTGAAGGCCAGAACCTTGCAGGGAACCTTCCACCGCCAGCCCTAAAACCTGTGACCACAAAGAGCCTGTGTTGCGGTCTACAAGAATGGAACTGCTGTTATACAGGCGCCCATCCGTATCAAACACAAGGGGCTGGTTATTTATTTTGGCCACATACGCCGCAAGAGAACCACTGATGGGGGAATAGGTGAGCACATAGTTTTTGCCGTCTATATACTCATTTATCACTTCATGCCATACCATCACTTTTTGCGGGTAAATACGGGTTTCATTGGGGTATTCCACCACAAAAACAGGTTCGTTATTTTCAAGCGACATACCCGCTTCGCCCACCGTTAAAAAACGGCTTTGCCCCAGAGATGTGATACCACCGTATGCAACCCCTGTTTCTGTAAGATTATCCGCTATTTCCTGCAAGGCTGCATTTGTTCTTGGATACGCAAAGGCGCTGTGCGGGAAACAAAACAGTATGGCGCAAAAAAGAAGGACGCTATATTTCATGGAATTGCTACTCCTGCCTGATGTAGGCAGAGTATAAAACAAGAAGGGAAGGGCGTCCAGTATGGGGTATACCCGATTGATGTGTAATTTTTACTGCCAGCCGTGGGCTTAAACGTGTACAGGGAGCATCCCCCCATGCTCCCTGTAAGATTGTATCTGCGGGCGGTCGCTCCTCCGCCGGCAGAAGATTGATTTTTAATGCGGTTAAAGGTTAATTATTTTTAAAATTTGGATTTTCAAATACCTGATACAACACAGAACCTTCCGCCTGTTCCGGGATGGGGAAACTGCCCCCGTAACACAGGGTGGGGACAAGGTCTACAATATTGCAGGTACGGGTAAGGCGCTGACCTTTTTTAATACCTGGGCCTGTGAAAGTGAGCAGGGCATGCAGGCTGCCAACACCCCATGTGGCTGTTGGCAGGATATTCCCGTGCTGGGAGGAATATTCCGGACGCACAGCATACACCACATCCCCAATGCCGTCCCCATGCAGGCCAAGCAGGCGGGCGTCTTCTTTTGTAAGAGCAAGAGAGATAACTCTTTCGCCTGTTACAGGGTGGTGGTAGGCGTACAGGGCATCAATAATTTCCTGCTGCACCTTACTGTAGTCTGCGTCTTCCACAATACCTTCCGCGTAACGGCTTTTCAGGTTCACATACACATAACACACACGCTGGGCAATGGCTTTGGATTTGCTTAAGTCCGGAGACATAAACATTTTTTTCACCATGGCGCTGGTTTTTGTTTCCAGGCGGGTGTCAACTTCCTGATGGTGGTAGGCCATAAGCCCTGCTTCTTCCAGCATGGCATTGGGGTCAACAGCAGGGCCATCCATAGTAGCGCCATGGTCTGAAACCAGACAAATACAGGTATCCGGCGGAAAAGCGGCCATAAGGCGGCCCAGCATGTTGTCTGCGGCTTTATAAACTTCGCGGTGCAAACGCCATGCAAGTTCGTAGGATTCTTTGGATTTTGCCGTCTGCATGTCCAGTTCACTCATAAACATATGGTAGGCCCAATCCGGTGGATGGGAGTGCATAAAGAAAATATCCCAGTCGCGGTATTTTAAAAGCCGCAAAGCCACTTCTGCGTTGTATTCCGCATGCTGTTTGTTTATTTCCACCCAGGTGTCTGCGTCTATCCAGCCAAAGCTGTAGGCCCCATACCCTGCGCTGTTACCGGGTATACCCGGGACATCGCGTATAACTTCATCCAGTTCCGGCTTATTAGCCCAGCCATGCACGTTAACCAGAGGGTTCAGATACAAACGCAGTTCTTCCGCATCTTCTGAAAGTTTTAAAAGTTTGGCGTTAAAAAACACTTCCTGCGATTTTCCATCCGCCGTAATATGGGTAAAAACTTTTGGGCTCCATTCCCCCTGTTTAAGGGTAAAAAAGGCATCTTTCATGTCTTTTGTGGGGGAAAGGGTCACTGTGTCGTAGCCGTCGCCTTCCATATCCCGTACCAGCATATACCATGTGGTGGGGGCAAAAGTGCTTTGGCTGTTGGGAAAATTGGGGATAACTTCAGACTCTAAGGGGTCATCGCCCATATCGCCTGTGTTTTTCCAGCCTTCTGCTTTGTGGAATTTTACCTGCACAGTGCCAAACATCAAATCTGTGGTGATAAACATATCCCCGGCAAGAACAATTTCTTTTTCAAGGGCATGGTGCCCATCGTACACAAGACCTATGGCCAGACCACGGCCGCCTACCACAATGCCGTCCTCCATGCGGGAGGGCCATGACCCCGGGTAGTTAAACACCACGCTTTTTTTGCCGGCTCTTTCCGCGGCTTCCCACATGGTTTCTGCCTGGTACCACTTGGTGTTAAACGCACAAACCGCGTTGTCATTGGTGGGGGTTGTGCCAGGCAAATGTACCCAAAAATCTGTTACACCGTGGGTTCCCGGCCACGCACCTGTGCATATGGTGGCCCAGTTGGGTGGTGTAATGGTGGGGTAGGGTACAAGGGCGTTATCGCACACTGTGCCATTTTCAAAAAGCTTTTTAAAATTGGGCAGTTCGCCCTCCGCAATGTGCTTGTCAATCAGGTGGGTAAGAGCACAATCAAGGCCAATCACCGCAACTTTGTTGAACAAATTCATCTTGTTTCTCCATTTTTTAATGGTCATGCGCTTTGCAGCTTTGCCTTTATTTTACAAAATACGTGCCAACTTGTAACTGTCTATTAATGTTTATAAAAATAATTACCCTTGCCCAATATTTTGAAATATCGTAATATAGAAATACGAAAAAACAAAATTTTACGAAATACCGAGAGTCTTATGCACGAAATCCTTTACCCTAAAGATATCCCCGCGTATTTCCCGCAGGATTCTACGCTTGCCCAGCAACTTTCCTGGGACGCCATGCGCACATTTTGTTCTGGTCTGGATCAGGAAAAAGCGCTGGAGAGGGCGTATACATTTTTAAAACAATACGCGCCACTGGATAATCTTGTGGTAGGTTTTTTACCAAGTGATACCCATGAGACTTTTTCTTTCCATGTGGGGGAAAGCGCTTCTTCCAGACTGATACATGAAGAAGTGCTGTACCTGCCTGTAGAAAAGCGGGAAAGTATCTTTAATGACAGGGAAAACTTTGTGCGGATTTGCCATGAAGATGCGGAACTGGCTGTGCTTGGTTTTTTTAAGCAGATTTTGCCGCCCGGCAGGCGTTCTTTTATTATTTACCGGATTATTTTGGAGGAAGGCGGGGTTGTGGCTAATCTTATGCTTACGCATAAAGGCCATCACCAGTATGGCCTGCGGGATGCTTCCTTCCTGCACACCATACACCAGCCTATTGCCATATTTTTCCATAATTTTTTAGAACATTACCGCACGCTGGAACAAAATAAAATCCTTACCCAATCAAACAGGCTTTTGCGTAAGGCGGCACGAAGCCAGGATATTCCTTTGGAAAATCTGCCTGGTATGGCGCAGGTGTGCCGTCAAATACGGCAAAGCGCCCCCCTTGATACCCCCGTGCTTATTTATGGCGAAACGGGTGTGGGTAAAGAAGTGGTGGCAAATGCTTTGCAAGATGCCTCTGCCCGTAATCAGGCCCCGTATATTAAGGTTAATTGTGGCGCTATACCGGAACACCTTGTGGACAGCGAACTTTTTGGCCATGAAAAAGGCGCGTTCACAGGGGCTGTGAATAGCCGAGCGGGGCGTTTTGAGCGCGCAAACAAAGGGACGCTTTTACTGGATGAAATAGGGGAATTGCCCCTCAATGTACAGGCACGGCTTTTGCGTGTTTTGCAATCTGGCGAAATAGACCGCGTGGGCAGCTCCCACACTATCTATCTGGATGTACGCCTGATTGCGGCCACCCATGTCGATTTACTCAGCCGCGTGCAGGCAGGGACATTCCGGGAAGATTTGTTTTATCGTTTGAATGTGTTCCCCATTCGGGTTGCACCTTTGCGGGAAAGACCGGAAGATATACCTGTTTTAACAGCGTATTTTTTAAAATCTCTTGCCGAAAAAAACCGTTTCCCTTGCCCGGAACTTTCGCCTTTTGAACAACAAAACCTTGTGGCTTTTCCCTGGCCGGGCAATGTGCGGCAACTCCGTAACACCTTGGAGTATTCTCTTATTTTATGGATGGCAACACCGCAAAAAGCTTTCCATGTATTTTTGCCCCAAAAAGAAACAGGGCAAATTAAACAGGAAACAACACAAAACCTGCTGGAGATCCCGTCCGATATTTCTACAGAGAACGGGCGTTTTTTATCTTTGGATGAGGTGATGGATATACACATTCGCCATGCCCTGGAAAAAACGCAGGGCCGTATTAATGGCAAAGGCGGCGCGGCGGAACTTTTGGGCATAAACCCCAACACATTACGCAGTCGTATGGATAAACGGAATATCCCATATGGGGGAAAAGCCACCGTATACACGGAGACGTTGTAAGCAAAACCTCTGGGTTTCACAGCGCAAAAGGGGGTATTCCCAAACATGGAGGAATGCTCCATTCTTTACAACTTGACATAATTTACATTATGGGACAAATAAATATCCTTACGTTTACCCTCTTTTTCCTGTTTTTTCCTTATTCCAGCCATTCTATTTGCCCGCGGGTAGCGTCGGTCATAAAGCGTTTAAATTGTCCGGTCTGGCTTTCGGGTAACTCCACATGGAATCTGGCGCCTTCGCAATACGCTTCCTCCAGCAAATGCACATCTTTGCCTATTTCCTGCCCAAGTACCTGATGCAGCACATGGCACTGGGCTGTTGGCATGGAAAAAGCCAAAAAAGCAAGGGGGATTTTTTCCTTACGGGGCACTTTTTCCAAAGCATTTTTAACGCCGCCCTGGTATGCCCTGACAAGGCCGCCTGTACCAAGTTTTACCCCACCAAAATACCGTGTTACAACCGCCAGCACATCCCCCATGCCACTGCCTTCAATTTGCGTAAGCATAGGCCGGCCGGCTGTGCCATGGGGTTCTCCATCGTCACTGTAGCCCACACGGCTTGTATCATCTGGTGCGCCAATATGGTAGGCCCAGCAGTTATGGGTAGCATCCGCGTATTTTTTCTGTAAAAAAGCCACATACTCCCGTGCTTTTTCCGGGCTTTCTACATGGCAAATACTGGTGATAAAGCGGCTACGCTTTATTTCTTCCGTAAACTGCCATGCTATTTCCCCATAAGGTAATGGGCATAGGTCAATATTTTCATCTGCAATATCAAGTGCTTTTAAGAATGGTGTTATATACATAAAAAAACGCTTTACAAAGTTTTCAAAAAGTTTTAAATAGGAATTGTTCCTGATTTTGAATTAACGCCTAAGGAGAAAAACTATGAGCAAAACAACTGAACATCTTATGTCCGCATTCGCTGGGGAATCCCAAGCTAACCGTAAATATCTTGCCTTTTCCGCCCAGGCAGAAAAAGAAGGCTTGCCCCAGGTGGCAAAGCTTTTCCGTGCTGCTGCAGAAGCAGAAACCATCCACGCCCTCACCCACCTGAAGAATGCCAAAAAAATTGGCTCTACAGAAGAAAACCTGAAAACAGCGTTTGATGGTGAAACCTTTGAATACACCGAAATGTACCCTGCCATGATTAAAGACGCGGAAACAGAAGCAGAAAAGGTTGCCGCCAATTACATGGGCTTTGTGTGCAAAGTGGAAGAAGAACACGCCAACCTGTATAAAAAAGCTATGGCTAACCCCAAGGGTCTTGCCCCTGTTGACTATTACCTGTGCCCCATCTGCGGCTATGTGCATGAAGGCCCCGCCACAGAAGCTTGCCCTGTGTGTAAGGCTGCCCCCGGGAATTTCCGCAAAGTAGACTAATTGTAGACTGCCTGTCTTGACGTAT
>CAZJOG010000004.1:0-31017 GCA_964547565.1 uncultured Desulfovibrionaceae bacterium | reverse complement strand
GAACGATCCTGCGAAAATTTTGAACAACAGTATGTTCAAAATTTTTGCACGTAGACTAGGAGGCAAGAGGGATTTTTACCACAAGTTTTTTGATACCCGTGCAAGGGGGGCAGGGGCAGGGCTTTTCGCCAAATAAGGCGGGTAGCGCGGTGGCTGTAAGAGCAGGGGCATGCACATCATGCGGGAAAAAAAGGCAAAACAGCCCGGGTTCAAAGGTAAAACGTACCACAGGGCGGGAATGGGGGGCAAAAAATTGCACGTCTTTTTCCGCGTCATACGCGCCAACAGGGGGCAGGCTGTGGTTTTGGCGGTTTATATCCAGCCAAATATCTTCCTTGCCTTCCAAAAGAATTTGCAGGTCTATGTGGTGGTTATGGTTTTCGTATTTCCACAAAGCGGCTTCAGGGTTTTCTGTTTCTGTATAGGACCACACGCGGGTGGCAAAACCGTGGCAGGAATATGTTCCTTCCGGCAGGTTGCTGCCTTGGGCAAGAAGGGGGGCAAGGTCCTGCCAGAGGGCCAGCCAGCCCGGGCCAAACGCGTAGGATCGCGCGTGTTCCTGTGCATCAATAATCATAGGGGATACCTCCTGAAAAACCAAATCTATGCGGTGTTTAAGGTCTGGGACAAAGCCATCCTGTATACCCGCGGGAAAGTTTTGCCTTTTATAAAAAGCCCGTTCCATAAAACGCTTGAAGCTTCATGGGGCATGGTATACTATCCACTTAACAACAGCTGAGTGGCTATATTGACCATTCCTGTTCGCGTGTCAAGCAGGAAATCCATAAAAATATCCACTGGGATAAACGTACACATTTTGGGAAAAGGAGCCTTCCATGCCAGTACACAAGAATGCGGGCTTTTTGCCCGGTCAGGATCTGCTTATTAATACCCCGCGGCTTATAACAGCCTATTTTACCGGGCAGCCTGACCCCCAAAACCCGGAACAGGCTGTGGTTTTTGGTACATCAGGCCACAGAGGCTCCTCTTTAAACGGCACGTTTAATGAAAACCATGTTCTGGTCATTTGTCAGGCTATTGCGGAATTACGGGAAGCAACAGGCCCGCTGTTTTTGGGTATGGACACCCACGCGCTTTCCGAGCCGGCGTATGCAAGCGCTCTGGAGGTGCTGACAGCCAATAATGTGCAGGTTGTGGTGCAGTCTGGGGGCGGTTATACCCCTACGCCCGGTATTTCCCATGCTATCTTGTGTTATAATACCAAACGGACACATGGCCTGGCGGATGGTATTGTCATCACTCCTTCCCATAATCCACCGCAGGATGGCGGCTTTAAATATAACCCGCCCAGTGGTGGGCCAGCGGATACAAGCCTGACAGCCCGCATTGAGGCGCGGGCGAATGAGCTGCTCCAGAAAAACCTGCAAGGGGTAAAACGCCTGCCTTTTGCAAAAGCGCATGCCCATGGATTTGATATAGCAGGGCAATACTGCGAGCAGTTGGGTGACATTCTGGATATGCAGGCTATTGCGGATTCCGGCCTGAAATTGGGGGTACACCCGCTTGGTGGGGCAAGTGTAAACTGGTGGGGCCGCATAGCGGAATTTTACCACCTGCCTTTAACGGTGGTGAGTGATGAAGTTGATCCTACCTTCCGTTTTATCCCGCTGGACCATGACGGCAAAATCCGTATGGATTGTTCCTCTCCCTACGCCATGCGCCAACTGCTGGATTTAAAAGACAGCTTTGATCTGGCGTTTGCCTGTGACCCAGACAGTGACCGCCACGGCATTGTATGCCCAAGTGGCCTGATGAACCCTAACCATTATCTTTGCGCGGCGGCGGATTATCTTTTCCTCAGCCGTCCGGGCTGGCCAGCAGCGGCAAGCCTTGGCAAAACGGTTGTCACAACAGCCCTTTTGGGCAAAATAGCAATAAACCGGAAAAAAAACCTTCTGGATGTGCCAGTAGGCTTTAAATGGTTTGTGGAAGGGCTTTTTACAGGCACATGCGCGTTTGGTTGTGAAGAAAGCGCAGGGGCTTCCTTTTTGCGTAAAAATGGGTCTGTCTGGTCTACAGATAAGGATGGCATTCTTATGGGACTTCTGGCGGCAGAACTGTATGCCAAAACAGGTCAAAACCCCGCTGCATACTACCATAACCTTACGGAACAGTTTGGCGCACCTTTGTATGAAAGGCTGGATTCCCCGGCAGACCCGGCCATTAAAGCGGCCTTAAAGAGCCTTACCCCGGAACGTATAAACCTGGAAGAACTGGCGGGCTTTCCTGTAACAGCGGTTCTTACCCATGCCCCGGGCAACCATGCCGCCATAGGGGGGGTAAAGGTGGAAACAGAACAGGGCTGGTTTGCGGCACGGCCTTCTGGCACAGAAAACATTTGCAAACTGTATTGCGAAGGGTTTGCCGGGCAGGAGCATTTTAACAGGCTGAAAAAAGAAGCCCAATTGTTTTTGGAGCAACTCCGTTCATAAACGTGCATGTTCTCAAATAGGGCATACCCGAAAAGTATCCCAAGGTGTTGCAAGAATTTTCGGAATTGCTCTATTTGTCGTCCGGCTTTTGGGGGGCTATTTCCGCCAGCATTTTTTCCACTTTGGAAAGGCGGGTAAACAATTCCGGGAAACGTGGCATAAGCGCGAGTGTACGCAAAAACATAGTTTGGGGAACAGGCGGCATACCCCCGACAGTCTGGTCTGGCGCAATATCCCGCACCACACCGGACTGAGGGCCTACGGTGACATTATCCCCAATGTGCAAATGCCCGGCAACCCCTACCTGACCAGCAAGAGTGACATTATCGCCCAGTATGGAAGAACCGGAAATACCCACCTGCGAGACAATGAGGTTATTTTTCCCAAGGCGTACATTGTGGCCTATTTGCACAAGGTTATCCAGACAGGTGTTATCCCCTATCACGGTCTGGCTCAAAGCGGCCCTGTCGACCGCGCTGTTGGCGCCAATATGGACATTATCCCCAATCACCACTGTGCCAAGCTGGGGTATACGCTGCATGCCGTCCCCCATTCGCACAAAGCCAAAACCATCGCCACCCAGTACAGCGCCGGGCTTTATGACGCAGTTTTTGCCAAGGGTAATGCCGGCCATAAGGGTAACATGGGGGTACAGGGTGCAATTTTCGCCCAACACACAGTTTTCCCCAATATAGCAGTGGGGAAACACGGTGCAGTTGTCACCAAGCTGTACATGGGGGCCAATATAGGCAAAGGGGTAAACTGTGCAGCCTGCCCCGAGTGTGGCGCTTGGGTCAATACTGGCAAGCGGGCTTATGCCCTTCCATGTTCCCTGCGGGGAATCAAAAAGCGCCAAAGTTCTGGCAAATGCCAGATACGGATCTGGCGTAAGAATGGCGCGTTTGACCCTGGGTGCATCTTCAGGCCGCACAATAACGGCCGCCGCCTTTGTTGTATGGAGCAGGTGGGCGTATTTGGGGTTAGCCAAAAAAGAAAGGTCGCCCGACCCGCTTTCCTCAAGGGTGTTGACGCCTGTGATTTCCACATCTGCGTCAGCATCCCCAGAGGAGGACTGGAAGGGCAACCCTAAATACGCCGCTATACCGGAAAGGGTATGGGGCATGGTTGTTACTTGGGCGCGCTGGTAAGGTTGGTGTACTTGGCACCGCGCTGTTGCCAGACGTCGTTAATTTCTTTCAGCAGGCCATCGGCCACGTTTAACGCTTCATCCGCATACAAAAACACAGAGCCGTCCATAATCATGTCAAAATCATTCTTGGTGGCAAAGTTTTTGCAGGCTATCATCACCACTTCATTCAGCTGGTTGGAAATAGCGTTCTGGGCAACAGCAAGGCGCTGGGAATAATCCATGCTCTTGGTTTCCAGATCTTTGGCGAGTTTTTCAATTTCCGCGGCGCGGTCATTGCGGGCTTTTTCAGACAAAGCGGCGGCTTGTTTATTCAGCTCTTCCACTTTGGTATTAATATCATTGGCCTGCTTTTCCAGTTTGGTTTTTTCATCGCCAAACAAAGCTTGCAACTGCTTTTCCGCTTCCTGACCAGGGGCACTGGCTGTGGTTATCATAGCAAGGTTGGCAATGCCTATTTTACCTGCCGCCAAAGCGGGAGTCGCAAAAAGTACAAGCGCAAGCACTAAAAGAAGGCTTTTTTTCTGGAACATGGTATCTCCTTGGAAATTTATGGTAAAGGAAAGCATCCAAAATTGACCAAAGAACTCTATTCTCCACTTGCAGGAAAGTCAAGAATAAACTCCCGGCCTGCCCGTGCGCCTGCCGTATTTACACAACCTAACGGATATGTACACCTATAATATTAGGCAATGGTACCTGCAATACACCTTTACCAAAAATAGCATCCGTCAGGTGTGTCCCCACCCAGAAACGTGGGATAAAACGCACAGTTCCATCCTCATTTTCTACAGGTATTTCTGCCATAAGGCTGGCTTGCACCCCACCTTCTACATACATGGCAGCATACAAATGCAAAAAAGAAGGGGGCTGTTGCAAAAGCGCCAAACAAAAACTGTTCACAGAAACAGCTGTTTCACAATGCAAAAAAACAATATTCCCCTGCACATCTTCCGCAAGGGCCGCTATAGGATGCTCCGGCCCATTTTCCGGCCAGAGAGAATCGCCATTTGTGCCAAAAAGCCGGAAATTCTGCACAACCTGGCTATACGCAGGTAAAAGTTTTTCCCAGGAATCTTTTTCTTTATCCAGCACGCCGGCCAGAGGTAAACCCGCCACATCCGGCTCTGCCACAAAAAAAGAGCCATACCGTGACGCTATGTGCGGGTTATTGATATTGTCCCCACTGCGCATATAGCCGGTATTTGTAACACCATCCGGCAAATACATGCCGGCATTCAAAAATGCCACCAGCTTTTTTTCCTTGGCCCACTGGGAAGGGGTGTGCAACGTGCCGTCTTCCCACGCGGCGCTGTACAAACGGAAGGAATACAGTTTGGGGTCAATACGCAGGGCCGTTATCTGGAATGCGCGGCCTTTATGCGTGCCTTCCAGTGTGGCAAGGTCCATACCCGGGCGCAAATGTTCCCACTCCGGTTCTGCTGAGGCCGCAAAAGGGAGGAAAAGAAAAAAGGCGAAAAAACAGAAAAATAAATACCTGTGCATGGGGAGGAGTGGTAAAAGAAAAGGGAATGCAAAATTCCTGGTTAAATTAAGAAGTCCGTATCCACAGAAAGAGCAAGCGAAAACTTACGCAATAACTCCAATGAGACAGACGAGGGGTCTTTTTCCAGCTCTTCAAGGCGTTCGCAACTTATAGCGCAGTATGCTGCCAAGTCTTCCCTCCCCATCAAGCGATACTCTCTGAACAGGCGAATAGGGTTTGCCCCATTAAGCAAGGCGCTGACAACAGCCTCAGGGAAAATTTCTTCTTCCCCTGCGCTTATCGCATCCTGCAGGGCGTCCAGCCGTGCCGCATCCACCCTATCTTCCGCAGCTTCTTTTAGTTGCGTGTATTCCTCAAGTGGCAACACCGCAAATGCCGGTTTGCCTGCGTATTCGATAAACTGCACGGTACTCATTGGTATATTTCCTTCCGCAGCCCCATATCAAGGACAAGAATAACAAGCTCTTTCTGATGCACACTGTACAAAATACGCCAATCGCCCACTCTCAAACGGTATCCTTCCCGTCCGGTCAGCTTTTTGACATTCGGCATGGCAAACGGGTCTTTGGCAAGCTCTGCAACAGCTTCCTGCAAACGGGTACGGGTTTCGTTTTCAAGCTTTTTTAACACCCGGACAGCGTGGGCGCTGTAGTGGATTACATAGGCCATACTACCTTTTTATCCTCCCCAGAGTCAAGAGCTGTACTTTTACAAAAACTGTGCCCCCAGGCAAATATTCGCGTACCCTGCTTTTTCCCTGCCCCTTACTCCATGGCAAACTTATTGGAATCTTCCGGTTTTTGTGTGGGATAATCGCCGTTGAGACAGGCCGTGCAAAAATTATCCGGGTTAGAAACAGCGCTTTTTAAGCCCTCAAGCGACAAATAATGCAGGGAATCCAGCCCCAAAATACTGGCAAGACTGGACGGATTATACTGCACGGCCACCAGTTCTTCCCGCGAGGGGAAATCTATCCCATAATAACAGGGGTATAAAATAGGCGGGCAACTTACACGGAAATGTACTTCTTTTGCCCCCAGATCCCGCAGTTTTGCCACCCGTGTGCGCACAGTTGTGCCACGCACAATGGAATCGTCCACCACTACCAGCCTTTTGCCATCTATCATCGAACGTACCGGGTTTATTTTCACCCGCACGGAAAACTGGCGCATGCTCTGGGAAGGCTGGATAAAGGTACGCCCCACATAGTGGTTACGGATAAGCGCATGTTCATAAGGCAAATTTGCCCCCTGCGCCACACCCAAAGCCGCGTAAATGCCGGAATCCGGGAAAGGGATAACACAGTCACCGGCAGCCGGGGCTTCTTCTATAAGTTTTAGGCCCATTTTTTTGCGGCACTGGTAAACATCTTCCCCAAAAATTATGGAGTCCGGACGCGCAAAATACACCAGCTCAAAAATACACTGGCGCACTTTTACATTCCCACGCAATTTATAACTCTGAAACTCCAGCGCCCCAGGCTCTACCACCAGCATTTCCCCGGGTGTTAAGCCCCGTAAGCGTGTGGCCTCAAGCAAATCAAAGGCGCAACTTTCTGAGGCAAACACCCATGCCCCATCCAGCTGTCCCACGGAAAGGGGGTGGAAACCATGGGGGTCCCGTAAGGCTATGAGTTTCCCATTCGCCATAATAATAAGGCTGTACGCCCCTTCTACCCTTTCGCAGGCATCCAGAACTGCTTCTTCCAGGGTTTTGCCTGTCAGACCGTGGGAGATAAGGTGCACAAAAATTTCACTGTCGCTTGTGGTCTGGAATATAGCCCCTTCTTCTTCCAATTCCCTTCTCAGTCTTGCCGCGTTGGTTAAATTGCCGTTATGCGCCAGGGAAAGCTGCATGCCGCCACGCATACGCACAGAAAGCGGCTGCGCGTTGCGCCGCTCCGGTTTGCCACTTGTAGAATAACGGATATGGCCAATGGCTATGTCCCCGGGCAAATCCCCCAGCACATCTTCGGTAAAAACCTCAGGCACTAACCCCATGCCAACATGCACGCGGGTTTCCTTTTTGTGCCAGGTGGCTATGCCCGCACTTTCCTGGCCGCGATGCTGGAGGGCATATAAACCAAAATACGCAAGACGCGCTGCTTCCTCATGGCCACTTATTCCAAATATCCCGCACATATATGTCCTTATAAAGAGGGGGAAAGTCTGTTGGGGTTTGTGGAAAAAAATTTTTCATCCCCAACTCTTCCGCTCTTCCCCAAAACTTTTAATAAAAACAGTAAACAGACCACCCATAGCAACAATATTTCCCGATCCCTTTATCCCGTGAGGAGACAACGCAGGCGGTTGCAAAGCAAACGCCAAGCCGTTTCCTCACGACAATAAGGGGGGTTGGGGGGGATAATCCCCCCCCAAAAAACTTCTCCCTTTCCACACCCATCACAGGTTAATCAGCCCTGGGTTCAACAGGGACGGGGGATTCTGCCACAGGGGTGAGGTAAGAGGGGGTATATTCTTTAGGGTCGTCAAAAACGTGGATACCGCTTGGGTAATCGGCGTAATTGGGACGGGGGAGGCGGTTGGTGATATAGTCCACATGTTCGCGCAAATCTTCTGCGGCGCGTGTCCAGAGGGGGTCCAGAACAACTTTGATGCCTTCTTTGCGGGCCAGTTTGACGGCAGGCACATAGTCTGCGTCGTTGGCAATAAGCACAAGGCGATCGGCCTGTTTTTTGTAGGCAATAGTTGCCATATCCAGACCAAGGCGCATATCCACGCCTTTTTGGCGGATATCGGGGTATATGTCGGAGCCTTGGATATCGGAAACTTTTAGCTCGCCGGCCATAAGTTCGCCCAATTTTTGGGAATCCAGCATCCACTGACCGGATTGCCAGGCGCTGCGGCCAAGACGGAGAGCAACTTCCGGGGTGGAGCGCAGGGAAGTGAGAAATTGTTGTTTACGGGCCACAAGGGGGGTCTGGGCGAAATCTATAAGGCCATTGATGGGGTGTTCCCCTTTGCCTGTGTAGGGCATGGCGTCGTAAAACAAAATACGGCTCACAAGTTCATGCGGGGCAAGGTGGGAAAGGCAATGACGGCGGATGCCGGCGCCGTCAAAATAAAAGGCCTTGAGGGAAATAATGCGTTTACGCATAAATTCGCCATCAACAACAAAAATTACTCGTTCCATGGGGTTCCTTTTTAAAATTTAAGAAAAGCAAATTTTTTCCTTCCTTAATAGTATATGATGAAAGAAATACGGTCTATGAGAGAGTTTTTATAGACAAAATCAGGCTCTGGCGGGGATATAGGCGCACAAAGGCTCTTCTGCCATGTAATTACCGGATATGCTTTCCGCGCGGGCGCGGCAACCACCGCACACATTGTGGTATTCGCACACGCCACATTTGCCAAGGTATTCCGCCTTATTACGGAATTGTTGGAAGGGGGGGGAAGTGCGCCAGATTTGGGGGAAAGGTGTTTTGCGAACATCCCCGCAGTCGAGGGTCAGGTAACCGCAAGGCTGCACAATGCCAGTATGGCTGATAAAACAAAAGCCTGTGCCACCCAGACAGCCACGGGTGTGGGCGTCCATACCAAATTCCTGGGGGGTAACGGCTATACCTTCTTCGTGGGCACGCTGGCGCATAATGCGGTAATAGTGCGGGGCGCAGGTGGCTTTAAGCTGCATGGAGGTAGTTTTGCGGAAATCGTAAAACCAGTGCAACACTTTTTCGTATTCCTGGGCGCTTATAACCTGTTCGGCAAGGCCCGCGGCACGGCCCATGGGAACAAGCAGGAAAATGTGCCAGGCTTTGGCGCCCAGACGTTCAGCAAGCTGGAAAATTTTGACAAAATCCTCCAGATTGGTTTTGGTGACCGTGGTATTAATCTGGAATTCCAGACCAGCGGCTTTCAGGTATTCAATACCCCGCATGGAGGCTTCAAAGGCACCCGGAACACCACGGAAAGCATCGTGACTGGCAGGGTCTGGCCCGTCAATGGAAACAGAGCAGCGGGAAAAGCCGGCATCGTGTATCTGGCGGGCATTTTCCGGGGTAATGAGAGTACCATTGGGGGAAAGAACACAGCGCAAACCTTTGGCTGTAGCGTAAGCGCCCAGTTCGTACAGGTCTGGCCGCATCATGGGGTCGCCCCCGGTAAAAATAATAATAGGATTCCCTACGTCCGGGAAAGTATCAATAAGGGCTTTGGCTTCCTGCGTGGAAAGTTCGCCTTCGTAGGGTTCGGGGTGCGCTTCGGCGCGGCAGTGCTGACAGGCAAGGTTGCAGGAGCGTGTCACTTCCCAGGCAATAAGACGCGCAACAGGGCTGCCGTCTTCCAGTGTTGTGCGGGGTTTCCCCGCAGAATGTGCAGGGTCTGGGTGTGTGCTTTCCGCCTTTGGTGTATGCTGCATAAAATCCTCAGATATTATTTTTGCGTGGCAAGCCATGCAAGAAACTCTTCTGTTGTTTTGGTCCACTCTACAGTGATTGTGGAGTGGGGCTGGATAAGAAACTCAGAAAGACCATATTCCGTGCCATTATTCGCCCAATCGTATGTATACCCAAGACGTGTCCACGGGTAAGCGCCGTAAAAATACGAAAACAGGATGTTATTGTCAAACCATTGTTTGTACGCGGGGTCTGCTTCTTCCACAAATGAGACCGCCATGGAGGGAGAGGCCGTGCCTGTACAATACGCGGGCCGTACAACAGAAGAAGGAGAAACCCAAAGGGCAGAAACATGGGTATAACCGGCATTGGGGGGCAAACCAATAAGCTGTTCCAAACGCTGGGGCCAGTTGGTAACACGGGCAGCATTTTGCCTGTACCAGGCGGCAATTTCCTTATCTGTGAATGTCCAGATTCTCCAGTCGCCCATGGTTATTTCCTGGCCGGCTGTGTAATTTTGCGGCCTTTTGTGCCATGTAAGCAGGAAAACTTTGTCCCCCGCGGCATTAAAAGTCGCAAGGTCACTGCCGGGCACAAGCACAACAAGAGGCTGGATTTCTGATTCTTCCGCCACCATGGCATCGTGTACAGCCAGGGTATACATTTCCTGCGGGCTAAGGGCAGGGGCGCAACCAGAAAGGGCAGCCTGTACAAGAAAAAAAAGCAAAAGGGTGATACGTGCGGCTATGTGTTGCCGGGTGCTATGCAACATAGTATTCCCTCCTGCTTTTAAGTGTTAACGCAACCAGTTGTTCTGGAGAATATGTTCCGCGTAATAGGTGATAACAGCTGTGGCGCCCGCGCGCTTCATACCCAGAAGAGATTCCAGAATCACAGCTTTTTCATCAATCCAGCCTTGCAAACCGGCAGCTTTAATCATGGAATATTCACCGCTTACCTGATACGCCACCAGCGGGATGGGGAAGGTATCGTGCATAAGGCGTATAATATCCAAAAATGGCCCGGCAGGCTTAATAATGGCGGCATCCGCGCCCTGGACAATATCTGCGTCCATTTCGCGGATAGCTTCCGTAGCATTAGCGGGGTTCATCTGGTAGGTTTTTCTGTCCCCAAAGGCAGGGGCAGAGCCGGCGGCTTCCCGGAATGGCCCATAAAATGCACCCGCGTATTTTACGGCATACGACAGCACGGGCAATTCATAAAAACCAGCGGCATCAAGGGCATGGCGGATAGCCAGCACGCGGCCATCCATCATATCAGAAGGGGCCACCATATCCGCACCTGCCTTAGCGTGGGAAACCGCCACCTTACCTAAAAGATCCAGCGTGGGATCATTCAGCACATGGCCTTTGGGGGTTCCCGGGCGGCCTTCCTGTTCAAGAAGCCCACAATGCCCGTGGGAAGTGTATTCGCACAGGCAGACATCCGTAATCAGCACTAAGTCCGGAAAAGCCGCGCGTATGGCACGCAGGGCTTTTTGCACCACACCGTTTTCCGCGTATGCGCCTGTACCTGCGGGGTCTTTAGCCGGATCATCCAGCACCCCAAACAAAAGCACAGCCTGCAGGCCGCTTTTTACCACCTGCCCAAGATGTTGCACAAGGCTGGCCACACTGTAGTGGTATTGCCCGGGCATGGCGGATATTTCTTTTGTATACAGCTCCCCTTCTCCCGTATCTACCACAAAATACGGCATAATAAGATCGGCAGGGTGCAGGCGGGTTTCCTGAAAAATGGCCCGTAAACCCGCGCTGCGGCGCAGGCGGCGGCCTCTGAAAAATGGTTCTAATTCTTGCATATTACGGCCTGGCTATTTCTTCATCTGTTAAATAACATGCCGGGTCAGGGGCCCATATATCATCGTATACAGCTTCTGCTCTGGCACGGAAGTTCCCCCCGCAAATGTCCAGAAAACGGCAGGTTGCGCAGCGGCCTTTTACATAGGGGCGTTTATCCTTAAGTTTATGCAAAAGCTCAATATTTTCATCCACCCAAATTTCTGAGAAAGGACGTTCCAGCACATTGCCAAACGTATGGTTACGCCAAAACTGGTCCGCATGCACAGAACCATCCCAGGAAATGCAGGCTATACCACGGCCTGTGGAATTGCCTTCATTAAACTGCATAAGTTCCATAACTTCTGCGGCGCGTTTGGGGTCTTCTTTTAAAAGACGCATCCAGATATACGGGCCGTCTGCGTGGTTATCCACGGTAAGCACTTCTTTTTTCAGGCCTTTATCAAAAAGCGCGCGTGTTTTGTCCATAATTAAATCCAGACAGGCACGTGTTTCTTCATGGCTTAAATCTTCATTCACCAAGGATGAACCGCGGCCAGCATACACCAGATGGTAAAAACACACACGCGGGATATCCCGTTCTTCCAAAATTTCAAAAATCTTGGGTACTTCTTGCACATTACGTTTGTTTATAGTAAAACGCAAGCCCACTTTAATACCTTCCGCCTTGCAGTATTCCAGGCCTTCCAACGCTCTACGGAACGAACCTTTGACTTTGCGGAATTCATCGTGGGTAGTTTCACCACCGTCCAAAGAAACACCCACATAGGAAAGACCAACAGTTTTTAATTCTTTGGCAATTTCCGGTGTGATAAGTGTGCCATTGGTGGAAATAACCGCACGCATACCTTTGGATGTAGCATACGCCGCCAAATGGGGTAAATCTTTACGCACAAGAGGTTCACCACCGGAAAACAACATAACTGGCGCACCAAATGCAGCCAGATCATCTATCATTTTTTCCGCCTGTGTGGTGGATATAGCGTCCAGATTGGGAGAATTTTCTTCTTCAGCCTGCGCGTAACAATGCACACACTTTAAGTTGCAACGTCTGGTCATGTTCCATACAACAACCGGCTTCTTATCTGCAGAAAACTGCAACAAATGGGAAGGTAGCTGTTTGGAATGGCGCGCGTAACGCAACGCATCAGACGGTTCTACCTGCCCACAGTATAATTTGGATATTCCAATCATCAATAACTCCTTGCTTCGCTCACTACCCTACTCCTAACCCCTTTTTGAAGCAAGCAAAAAGGTGAGCAAATGGAAAGTGTGGCCAGCGCGGCCGTATCTTGGCAAACACCCTGACACGCGGTATACAAAAAGAAAAGGAGAACCACCATGTTTACCCGTTATTTTCTCCGACCGGATGCAAGGCTAAAGGATGATTTTTTGCGTGCCACACACGGCAGCTTACAACTGGATGGGCAGGAACTCCGGTTTGTCCACAAACTTATGCAGGCACCGCATGGGTTGGCGGCGGAACATATACCCGATACTCTGCTAAAAGGCGCGTGGCTTTCTCTGGCTTTATACGATGGCGAAATGCCCCCTGTACCCAATAATACAACTGCGCCCAAAACGCCTGTACTGTGTATCCACCCTACAGCGCGGCCTGTAGAATGGCCGCCTGCACAGGTAAATACAGACAGCATGGTACGTTTTTCCCGCTTTGTGCAGATAAAACCTTTGGAAAATGGCTGGGAACTGGCATGCCCGGCAGGCGAATATGTGTACACCTTCCACACACCCCTGGCGGCAGCGTGTATTTTTTCCTGGAACAAGCCCCAAAACCTGCGGGATATGCAAACCACGGGCCTGCCGGAAAATGTTCTTGCCGCTTTGGCCGGCTTTTGGCTGGAAAATGGGGTTCTGACAGAAGCGGAATCCCCGGCGGATAATACTCCCCCACAGGTTTTCTGGGAAGAACATGACCTTGCCTTCCATGCCCGTTCCCGCCATGGCCGCCATGCCGCAGGGCCGGTTAATCCTTACAGATTCCGCCAAAAATACCCGCCAGAAAGCCTTGTAAAAGAAACACCCCCAAACTGGGGCCCCCCGCGTATACTCAAAGCACCGGCTCACCACCCTGTACCCGATTTTTTTGCAACACTGGAAGCACGGCGCTCCTGCCGTGATTTTGCGCCAACACCTGTGCCTCTGTCTTTGGTTTCCGCATTATTATGGCACGGGGCACGGGCGCAGCAAACACGGCAGGACAATCTGGGGGGGATAAGTTTCCGTACTGCCGCCAGTGCGGGCGCTCTGCACGGTCTGGAAACCTACCTTGTGGCGCAAAACTGCGAGGAAATAGCGGGCGTGTACTGGTATAACCCTGTCCAGCACAGCCTTTTGCCTGTGCCTGTGGAAAAGCAACTGTGTTGCCAGCTTGCGGACACAGGCAGACGCATGGCTGCCGCCCGTTCCGTACCGCCTTTATATTGTATCCACACCGCACGTTTTAAACGCTACCAGTACAAGTACGCCTCTCTGGCGTATTCTGTTTTACTTAAAGATCTTGGCTGTTTACAACAGACTTTTTCCCTTGTGGCCCAAGCGCTAGGGCTTGGCGCCGTTATTTTGGGGGATACCCCGACAGAACCCTTCAGCTCCGCGTTGGGTTTAAATTTTTTTGAGGAGGGTCCGGTGGGGTCAATGTCCGTAGGTTTTCCCGCCATTGTGCGATGTTAGAAAAAGCCTAGACTTTCTCTATATCTATTCTAGTGATTTAACAGGTAAAAAGCCCTTGCCAAGCGCTTAAGTTTTGGCAAAATGGGGCGAAAAGTTTTGGCAGAGGGAATGTGCAAAACACACCCTGGTCGCCTGCGCCTCACTTTGCATGGAAGCATCTTGCGGGGCAGGCACAAACTCACGAGCCTGTTATGAAACATCCATCCCGATTTTTTTTCCCCGGATTGCCAGCGCTTTGGCTTTGTTGTATTCTTTTTCTGGGCCTTTGCCTCCCTGCTTTTTCCCACGCCGCTACCCCTCCGGAGTATGAAAACGCCAAGGTGGAATTAAGCCGCCTGAAAGCGGATGAAAAACGTGGATACTACAGGCATTCCTGGTTTAAAATCGCGGATGAGTTTTACAGCATTTACGAAAATAACCCTTCCTGGAATAACCGCGCGGCGGCGCTTTTTCGCAGCGCGGAAGCTCTGGACGAAATGGCCAGACGCTCCCGCCTGGCCAAAGATGCAGAAGACGCGGCCCGCCGTTATGAAACTCTGGCAGAAAAATACCCTTCGCACGTTCTTGCAGACGATGCGCTTTTGCGGGCTGCGGCTGTACGGTATGATGTTACACGGGAAACCCATCTGGCAAAGCCCGGGCTGGAAAAAATCCTCAAGTCCTATAAAAATGGCGATCAGGTAACTGCCGCCAAAGAATACCTTGCCAAAATGGGCAGCAGCACCGTGGCAAGTGCCGGCAAAACCCCTGCGCCTGCTGGCGGCACAAAACCCGCCCTTTTGCCGGAGCAGAGCGAACACGCTATTACCAAAATATCAACGGAAGTAAAAAAGGATGTTATCCGTATTGTTATCCGTTTGGACGGTGTACCTGCATGGCGGGTGGAGCATGTAGGGGCAGACCCCAAGAGTGGGCAAAACCCCAAAATTATTGTTTCCCTGCAAGATACCAAAGCCACGGCAGAAGTCCCGGCTGGCCAGCGTTATAAAAATTCCCCCCCGCTTACCCGTTATGCCATAGATTATACAGCTTCTAAAAAAAGCACGCGGATTGTTTTTGATTTTTCCAAACTCACCCGCTACACCATTAAGGTAGAAGCAGAGCCTGCCCGCGTTATTCTGGAAGCAACAGGCAGCCAGAGTTCCCTGAGCCACGGCATTGCAGTAGGCACCAAAAAGCCAACAACAACAAATACTTCCACAAAAAATATTCCCACTGCCGGCCTTGCGGCCCAGCTTGGGCTGGAAGTACGCACCATTGTGATAGACCCCGGCCATGGTGGCAAAGACCCCGGCACAAGCGGCAATAACCTTGCAGAAAAAGATATTACCCTGGATGTTGCCAAACGCCTTGGTAAACAACTGACAAAACAGGGCTATACTGTCTATTATACACGGGAAAAAGACGTAGCTGTCTCCCTTTCCGAACGTACAAAATTTGCCCACCAGAAAAAAGCGGATCTTTTTATTTCCATACACGTCAACTCCAGCGGGAAAAAAGATATTTCCGGCATGGAAGTGTATTATCTGGATTTGGCCAATTCTAAAGAAGCCACCCGCGTGGCGGCTCTGGAAAACTCCGTAGAGCGGCGCGGTCTGGGGGAAATGGAACAAATTCTGGCAGATTTTCTTGTGGGCGCACGCACCCAGGAATCCAAACATCTGGCCGGTTCTGTACTGGAAAAAACCGTGGCAGCCTGTAAAGCGCAGGATATAAGCCTGAAAAACGGCGGCAGTAAGGGCGCACCCTTCCATGTGCTGGTGGGTTCTTCCATGCCAAGTATTCTGGTGGAAGTAGGCTATCTTTCCAATGCGGCAGAAGCAAAAAAACTTGCCCGCACAGACTTTAGAGACGTTCTGGCCACAGGCATAAGCCAGGGGGTGCAGGCATACTCCAAATCCTTGCTCAACGCGGGTAAGTAGGCATACTCCTTAAAATTTTCCTCCATGTCTGTTTGTTGTCGCCCCTGTTTTTGGCTCCCCAAAGGTCAAAAACAGGGGCGACACTTTTTTTACTGTTTTTTTTCTTCCCATTCGTGAAAAAAAGGATTAAGCTCATTTTATATCCCGCGGGCCCGTATCCAATGGATTGGACACGCGGAAATTTTTGGAAAAAAAATGCCTAACCAGAAAGAGGAGTGTTTTGTTATGATGAAAAACGCTATTGTTTGCATGTTTGACAGCCTCCAGTACAACTACCTGGGCTGTTACGGGAATGAGTGGATAAAAACCCCCAATTTTGACCGTTTTGCGCGTGAAGGCGTACTTTTTGAAAATTCGTATACAGAAGGCTTGCCCACCATACCCTGCCGCCGTGCCATGCACACATGCCGTTTTACCATTGCACCAAGCGGCTGGTCCCCTCTTACCATGGAAGATACCACCATCGCCGACCTGTGTTGGGGCCGCCCTATTGACACAGCCCTTATTTTTGACTGCCCCATGTATCGCCAGCCCAAGTTTGGCTATACACGCGGCTTTGACAAAGTATGGTTTGAACACGGGCATGAAAACGACAACTTCTATTATGACAGTGATAAACTTTACCACTTTGACCCCAAAAGCTTTGTAGACCCCAAAAGTGTCGCTGCTGCCAAAACCAAAAGTGGCGCGGGCCTTGTGGACCACCTGCAGCACGAAACAACCTGTTATCTGAAACAAATGCAATACTGGCGTGACCCCGACCAGCGCTGGGTAGGCCGCACCTACAATAACGCCATTGCCTATCTGGAGCAGGTAGACCGCAACAAGCAGTTTTTCCTGTGGATAGACAGTTTTGACCCCCATGAGCCCTGGAACGGCCCCTCTGTCTTCCTGGACTTCCCCTGCCCGTATGACCCGGATTACAAAGGCGCGGAAGACTTTAACCCCATCATGGGCGATGTAAATGGCGTGTACGATGAAGCCCAGCTTCACCACGTGCGTATGCTGTACGCAGAAATTGTGACCCTGTGCGATAAACACTTTGGGCGCCTTATGGACACTGTGCGCCGCCTTGGTTTTGAAGAAAATACCCTGATGATGGTGGTGTCTGACCACGGTGAACCTATGGGCAATGGCGAACACGGCCACGGCATTATGCGTAAGTCCCGCCCCTGGCCGTATGAAGAACTTGTGCATACCCCCATGCTTATGCGTGGCCCTGGGCTGCCAGCCGGCAAACATGTGAAAGGGTTTGTACAATCCTGCGACGTAGCCCCCACAGTGTGCGACTGGCTGGGTATTGGCGTTCACCCCGACATGCAGGGCTTCTCCCTCTTACCCCTTGCCAAGGGTGAAGTGGAAAAAGTGCGCGACTTTGCCGTAGCCGGTTACTACCGGTATTCCTGGTCTATCATCACAGAAGACTGGTCGTACATCCACTGGCCAAAGGGCGAACAAGGTAATGACTCCACCGCGTATGTGGCAGATTTTTTCACCTCCGAGCTGGAAAAAACTAGCGCCCACCTTGGTGCCGGCACCTTTGACCTGGGCGCGGACACCCCCGTGCAAGGCGAAGCTGCCATACGCGCCGCTAAAGATGCCGCCACACTGGATGGCGCGGATCAATGGACCTGCACCCCGGGCAGTGTTGTAGAAGTGCCTGCTATTGATGAGCTTTACAACCGTAAAAAAGACCCCAAACAGCTCCACAATGTTGTGAAAGAAAACCCGGAAGTGGCGCGTGAACTTCTCCAGAAGGTACGCACCTTTATTTCCGGATTACCTAAGTAAGCCTTTTAAAACATCACGCAAAAGGGCTTTCCCTGCCCAACATCGCAAGCTTTGTTTGTGTTGCGGCGCGGGGAAAGCCCCTTTTGCTTTTTGTCCGTCAGGCACTGGTCAAAGTTTTTTGTGGTTAAACTTGGAAATTTTCCTTTGGCATTATCCGAGCACTTTCCAAGTAATATCAGGCAGATAAAATTCCTTGAAAAAAAACAGGGTTGCGGTATGCTAAAAGGCAGACAATCTTTTTATTGGTATTAAAACACCATTTGTAAGGAATATGTATGCCACAGACTGCCCCCATAGCGCTTTCCATGCGCGATATTTTAAAACTTCTCCCGCACCGTTACCCTTTTTTGCTTGTGGACAGAGTAACAGAACTTGTCCCCAATGACTATGTTAAAGGATATAAAAACCTCACCATGGATGAGTCCTTTTTCCAGGGCCATTTTCCCGATGCACCCGTGATGCCCGGTGTTCTTATTATAGAAGCCATGGCCCAGGTGGGAGTTTTGCTGGTGGTAAAAAGTGTGCCAGAGCTGGAAAATAATTCCAACCAGCTGTATATGTTTACAGGTATAGAAAAAGCCCGCTTCCGTAAACCCGTATTCCCGGGAGACAGGCTGGATATTGTGTGCGATAATTTACGCCACAAAATGGCCCTGTGGAAAATGGATGCCAAAGCGTATGTAGACGGCAAGCTGGTAGCAGAAGGTATTCTTACAGCTACAGGCACCCCGCGCGACACCTTTTAGCCGCTGGACAGGAACACGCATGCCACAAAAAATCCACCCCACAGCCTTTGTTTCTCCAAATGCCATCCTGGGCGAAGATGTAGAAATTGGCCCCTGTGCCGTTATTGAAGATAACGTAACTCTGGGCGACCGTACAAAAATAGACGCGTTTGCCACCATTAAACAATACACCCAAATGGGCACAGATAACCATGTGCACTCTTACGCCCTTGTGGGTGGCACCCCGCAGGATCTGAAATTTGCGGGCGAGGTTTCCTGGCTGATTATTGGCAATAATAATCAGATCCGGGAATTTTCCACCATGCACAGAGGCACGGAAGGCGGCGGCGGGAAAACACAAGTGGGGGATAATAACCTCTTTATGGCCTATGTCCATGTGGCGCATGACTGTAAGGTAGGCAGCAATATTGTCATGTCTAACAACGCAACACTGGCAGGCCACTGCGTTGTGGAAGACGGCGCTATCCTCAGCGGGCTTTCCGCTGTACACCAGTTTGGGCGCGTAGGCAGGCATGCGTTTGTGGGCGGTATGACGGGCCTTACCCAGGATTTACCGCCATGGATGCTGGCAACAGGTGTGCGGGGCGGGGTGCAGTCTCCCAATATTGTGGGCCTTAGGCGCATAAAAGCCCCTATGGAACTGGTAAGTGCCTTTAAAAATGCCTATCGCCTTGTGTGGCACTCTGGCATGCCACGGGCAGAAGCTCTGCAGAAACTGGAAGAAGATTACCCGCATTTTGAAGAAATTCAGCACTTCATCCATTTTATACGCACCAGCGAACGTGGGATTTTACCTGCAGAAGAAAAAAACACTTAAGCCTTTGTGTAATCCGGGGAAATATTTAGCTCTGGACAGCTTAAAGGCTTTGTGTTAAATGTAAGGCAACAATTTTTTCGGTGTATACAGTACTATTCTGCGGGGTCAGACCCAAATGGCCCACCCCGCCACGTGAAGGAGCATTGCGTGGATACCAGACTCATTCTTATTTTTTTAGGTGTGGTTCTTCTTGTTCTCTTTCTTCTCTGGCGCGTCCGTAAACCCAAGGACGCCTCAAATGAGGCCACTGCCCCAAAAAGCCGCCTGAAAGGTGTAGATGGCGTGGGGGGGCTTACAGAAGAAAAAGCCCCGGAATACAAAATCGCCATGAACCCTGGCCAGGGTAAACCTACTGTTTACGCCCTCCAGACCTGCCGTCACTGCGTAAAAATGCGGGAATTCCTGGGAGAAAATAATATCGAATACGATATTATTTATGTTGATAGCTTTGTGTCAGAAGCCAAAGAAAACATAATGGAAAAAGTACGCCAGCTTAACCCGCGCGGTTCTTACCCCACACTTGTGGCAACGGACGGGCGTGTTGTAGTGGGGTATCGTGAACAACTCATGCGGGAGGTTCTGCTTAATGACTCCGGAAATGCTGCTTGAAATTTTGCGCAGGGAAGAGGCTAAGGGCTACTTCCTGCATGCAGATGAAGAACATGTTATGGGCACGATTGAAGGTCTTATAGAAAACCATAATAGCCATGGCTATTTGTGTTGTCCTTGCCGCATGCCATGCGAAGACCCCAAACACGACGAAGATATTATTTGCCCCTGTGCCTACAGAGATGAAGATGTGCAGGAATTTGGCGCATGCTTCTGCACCTTGTTTGTGACAGAAGAATTTAAAGACGACCCCGGGTTTTTCCCGGAAGTGGACGACAGACGCCCCATAGAAAAAGTTAAATAACCGCGTTGTTGCTACAACGCCGCTGGAATGGGCAATCTCTTGCCCATTTCTGACGAATGACAAACCCCTCTGGGGTTTGCGCCGCCCACCAGCTCACTTTGTTTGCTGGGCGGAAAGGCACGGCATTCGGTCATTGCACGGCATGGCAAAGCCATGCCTATTCCCTCTGCCGGCAGGTTGCTGACTTTGTCAACAACCTGGAATGGGCAATCTCTTGCCCATTCCTTTTCCTTTGGCTTTGTAAAAACCACCAAAGCCTGACTTTTCACCATTAAAAAACGAGTATAGACTGGTATGCCATACAGTACCAATGGAACCTTCACACCGGTAAGAAAAAAACTGGCAGCCGGGGTTAATTTTCTCAAAGAATGGTCACACGCTCCTGCCCGTATGGGCATGGTGTGTCCAAGTGGTAAACGCCTTACCCGCGCCATGGCCAGCCATGTTCCGCAGGGGGATGGGCTGGTGGTAGAACTGGGGGCTGGCACAGGTGTTGTAACCCAGGCCCTTTTAGAAAGTGGTGTTCACCCAGAACGCCTGGTTGTGCTGGAGTTGGCATCTGGCATGGTGGATGTGCTGCGTATGCGCTTTCCCGGCATCCGTATTATCCAGGGCGACGCGGCGGAACTTTCCCGCTACACGGAAAATAAACCCATTGACTGTATTGTTTCTTCCCTGCCCCTTGTGTCTTTGCCCAAACCTGTGCAGGACGCTATCACGGACGAAATCCACGCCCACTTGGGCAATGGCCTGCTTATCCAGTACACCTCTTCATTTGCGCCCCAGCACGCGCTGGACAGAGCCAATTTTCGGCGTATATCCGCCAAGCGGGTGTGGTTAAACATACCCCCTGCAAGTGTTATGTGCTTCCGCACACCTTCCGGACAAAATTAAAACTGGCAAAACATGCACGGTATAAATTCTTTTTATTTCAGCTTGTTAATGCGGAATATAAAGATTTTAGACAAAACTTGCCATAAGGGCATTGCGTTTTTTGCTATTTTTCTATAAGTTCACTGGAACAGAATATACGGGAAGAAAGCATAGTCTGCTGTCTTTCCATTTTCGCATGTACACCCCCAATCAGCAGAGGCATCGGGATGGAGGAAAAAAACACAAGTCCCCAAACGGCAAACGCCGGTAGAAGCAAAGGCAGCGTAGTGGGGCCCCTTTTAGTGGGCCTTGTGGCAGCGCTTATCCTGGGCTGGTGGGTTTTCCCCCAGCTTATGCTCGTGGAAAAAAAGCAACCTATTGCGTTTAACCACGAACTCCATGTGCTGGATCAGGGCATGGATTGTGCAGAGTGCCACTATTTGCGGGAAGACGGAACCTTCCATGGCCTGCCAACAACAGAAGACTGCGCCCAGTGCCACTCTTCCGCGCTTGGCGAAAATCCGGAAGAACTGCGTTTTGTTGCAGAGTATGTAGACTCTGGCCGTGAAATACGCAATGAATGGCTTGTTTATCAAAAACAGCCGGATAACGTATTCTTCAGCCATGCGGCACACTCTGTGGAACGTTGCGAATCCTGCCATGAATACGAAACACCGGCAGATCTTTGCAACCTGTGTCACATTGATATTTCTAAAACCAGCACGCCGCCCGTGTATAAGGAAAACCGCCTTTCCGGTTATTCCAAAAACACTATGGTCATGTGGACATGCGAAAACTGCCACGCTTTAGACGGCCACGCCGGTAACACAAACGCAAGCAACGCTTGCTTTGTCTGCCACAAGTAGGAGGGCATATGCTTAGCAGACGTGGATTTCTTGCCCTTGGCGCTGGTGCTACTGCGGGCCTTGTGGCATCCCCCATTATTTGGAACACCTTGTATGATGCGGTTTTTTGGACCCAGAACTGGAGCTGGATACCGCGCCTCCAATACGGTGCTAATGACTATGTGACAACTGTAAGCAAGCTGTGCCCTTCGGGCACAGGTATTACGGTGCGCCTGGTAGAAGGCCGCCCCGTGCGGGTCCTTGGTGATCCGGAAAATCCTCTTTCCCAGGGTGGCCTTACGGCCCTTGCGGCAGCGGAAACCCAGCTTATGGTCAGCCCTGCCCGCCTGAAAAAGCCCCTTAAACGCACGCCAGATGGCGCGCATGTGGAAATAACCTGGGAACAGGCACAAAGCCTTCTTCTGGAAAAGTTTGAAAACGCGGGCGACAGTGTGGCCTGTGTTTCAGGCGACCAAAACGGCACTATCAACGAACTTCTCTCTGCCATACTGGCCGGCCGCCACAGCGCGGACTTTTATCTGATGCCCTTTGAAGAGCAGCCCGCCGCAAAAGCGTGGGATTCCATGGGTGGTCAGGGTCGTATTGGGTATGATATAGAAAATGCGGACTACATCCTTTCCCTTGGTGCAGATTTTCTGGAAACATGGGGAACAGTGGTGCGTAACCGCAAGGCATTCAGCGCAGGCAAACCGGCCGGGGAAGAAAAAACCCTTACTGTTGCCTACGCCAGCCCCCTGCAGAACAACACGGCCGCCGGTGCGGATGTGTGGCTGCCTTGCTACCCGGGTACAGAAGGTATTCTGGCACTTGGTTTAGGCAATGCCCTTATCCAAAAAGGTGTCACTTCCTCCGCGTTTGGTTTTGGGGCGTATAAAAACCTTGTGGCCCCCTTTACACCTGAAAAAACCGCAGAACTTACGGGCGTACCCGCTAATCGTATTCTGGCTGTGGCAGAAGGCCTTATGGCCGCTTCCGCACCTCTGGTGATTGCAGGTTCTGCTTTGGGTCAGGGCACATGCGCCGACTGTATAAGCGCGGCTCTTGCGCTTGACTTGCTGCTTAACCGTATGGGCCAGTCTGGTGGCATTGTTAATTTGCCCTACCCGTCCAAAGTTCTCCATACAGCCACAAGTTACCGCAACCTTTTGCACAAAGACTTTGTGACTTACTGCCGCAGGGTAAAATCCGGTGCGGAAGCTGCCCCCAAACTTTTTGTGCTGTATGAAGCTAACCCTGTGTACGCCCTGCCGCCCGAAGCGGGGGTGGATGCGCTTTTTGGCGCCAGCACCTTCAAAATTGCCTTTAGCAATTTTATGGACGAAAGCGCAGAAAAAGCGGATCTTATCTTGCCTAATTCTATGGGTGTAGAACGTTTTGATGATGTGTACACCCCCTATGGCTCTGGCTATGTCAGCTACGCGATTGCGCGGCCTGCTATTGCCCCCCTGTACCAGACCCGTCCTTCCGGGGAAATTCTGCTTGCTCTTGCCTCAGAGCTTGGCCTTGATTTTGGTGTGGAAGATATGCCCACCCTGCTGGCCAAAAAAGCCCAGTCGCTTGGCGCGGATTTTGATTCCATGGTAGAAGCAGGGGAAGTGTTTGTGAATGAAGAAGCCCGCGGCGCTTACAGCCCCATGGTTTTTGATACAAATGCCCTGAAAAAACTGGCAAATGCAGCCTCCCCTGCGGATGGCCTGTATGTAGCCGCGCAAAATATCTTAGGTTTTGGTACTCCCGCCACAGGCATACCGCCCTTTGCCACGCGCCTTATCACCGCGTACCAAATGGGCGCCAAATACCTTATCGCGCAAATGAACAGCACCACAGCCAAAAAATTGCAGGTGACAGACGGCTCCCTTCTGCGTGTCAAAAACGCCGGGCAGTCTCTTATCGCGCAGGTAAAAGTGTTTGAAGGTGTGCAGAATAATGTGCTGGCTATGCCTCTGGGTCTTGGCCATACCGCATTTGATATGTTCAGCCAAAACAAAGGTGCCAGCCTGATACCGCTTATGCCTGTTACAGAAGACAGCACAGGCTGTACCTATGGCCTTATGCGCGTGGAAGTGGAACGAGTGTAAGAATCCCGGGCCACGCCACCCTGGCTGGCCTGTACTGACAGAACCCGCTCTGAAGGGGTAATAGAATGGCAGAAGCGTTAGATTTTACTATCAAATGGGGCATGGTCATTGACCTGGATAAATGCACGGGCTGCGGCGCGTGTATGGTGGCCTGCCAGGCAGAAAACAATCTGGCTCCGCAGGTGGATGCCAGCAATAAACTGCGGGCTCTCAACTGGCTGACCGTTTTCCGTCTTTCCAACGGCAAAACCTTCCCGGATCATGAAGTGGCGTATCTTCCCCGGCCCTGTATGCATTGCGGCAATCCGTCCTGCGTGCATGTGTGCCCGGTTATTGCCACAGATAAACGCGAAAATGGCGGCATAGTCAGCCAAATTCCTCCGCGCTGTATCGGGTGTCGGTACTGTATGGCTTCCTGCCCTTACCATGCCCGTTATTTTAACTGGTATGACCCCAAGTGGCCCGGTGATCTGGCCCAAACCATTACACCGGACGTTTCTACCCGCCCCCGCGGTGTTGTAGAAAAGTGCTCCTTCTGTCACCATCGCTGGATGGCCGCAAAAGACAGGGCCATTGCCAATGGCGAAGACCCCGCCGATTTGCCGGAAGAAGCATACAGAACAGCGTGCACAGATGCCTGCCCTAACGGGGCTATTACCTTTGGGGATCTTCTGAATCCCGACCATAAAGTGCACGAACTTTCCCAAACCCCCCATGCGTTCCGCCTTTTGGAACGTCTGCACACTGACCCCCAGGTGTACTATATGAGCACACGGGAATGGGTGCGTCGTCTTGGGGATAACTATTTACCCGATGAACCCACCAGGGGATAACAGGAAGAGGGGGCTATTATGGATTACAGCAAACCAATTGACAGCGCCTTGTTCCCGGAAGGTTGCAAACGCTGCTCCTTCACCAGGTTCAGCCTTTGGATAGGCGCATTAGGCCTGCTCCTTATTTTTGGCCTTATTGCGGCCATTATGGTGCTGGCTTTTGGCCTTGGCGAAACCGGCATGGACGACTATTTCGGCTTTGGCCTCTGGATAACCTTTGACCTTGCCGTTATCGCACTTGGCGCAGGTGCCTTTTTTACCGGCCTTTTGCGTTATATTCTTAATATCGATGAACTCAAAAACATTGTAAACCTGGCGGCTCTTATAGGCTTTCTTTGCTACACAGGCGCCATGCTTATCCTTGTGCTTGATATTGGTATGCCTATACGCGCATGGTTTGGCTACTGGTACCCCAATGTGCACTCTATGCTGACAGAAGTTATTTTCTGTATCACCTGCTACTGCATAGTGCTTATTATTGAGTACATCCCGCTTATTCTGGAAAATCGCCAGCTTATGAAGTCCAAGGCTGTCAGCACACTGGCGCATAACTTCCACTTGTTTATGCCCCTTTTTGCCGGCATTGGCGCTTTTCTTTCTACCTTCCACCAGGGTTCTCTGGGGGGGATGTACGGTGTGCTTTTTGCCCGCCCCTACCTCTTCCGCGAAGGATTTTTTGTCTGGCCATGGACGTTTTTCCTGTATATTCTTTCCGCAGTCAGTGTTGGCCCTATGTTTACCGTGCTTGTGGCAACCCTTATGGAAAAAATAACGGGCCGTAAACTTGTGTCCTACAATGTCAAAATGCTTATGGCCAAAATTGGCGGCATTATGCTGGTGGTGTACACAGTCTTTAAAATACTGGACACATGGTACTGGGCAAATACTCTGTTGCCTGCTGCCGGTAATACGTTTGACCAGATGTTCTATGGGTTCATTTATGGCAAATGGCTGTTCTGGGCAGAATTACTGTTTGCTCTGGTGCCTGCTGTCTGCCTGTTGCTCCCGACTTTCCGCCAAAAACCAACGGCTATGTATGCCCTTATGATTATGGCCTGCATAAGCATCACCCTGAACCGTTACCTTATGACTGTCCAGGCCCTTGCTATACCTGTTATGCCCTTTGACTCCTGGCAAACCTACATGCCCAACTGGGCAGAATGGGGCGCCTGCATACTGGTTTTTGCTTACGCAGCCATTGTGCTTTCCCTTTCCTACCGTTACCTGCCTATCTTCCCGCAGGAAAAAGAATTAAACCCTGAATAATGTGTTTTGGGGGGAGAAAACTCCCCTCAAATTTCCCCTTTTTCTTTAGTATATCCGAAAATTACTGCAACAAGTTGCGATAATTTTCTAAAGGCACGCCTGCCTCGTCGTGACGGCGAAAGTAAATTTCGCCTGCTCCTCGCGGCGGGCGGCTATTGTATAGCCGCCAGAGTTTTTCCGTTATTCAACGCGAAAAACTCTCAGACTAATGACAAACCCCTCCGGGGTTTGCGCCGCCCACCATCGCGCTTTGCTTGCTGGGCGGAAAGGCACGGCATTCGGTCATTTAACGGCACGGCAAAGCCGCGCCTATTCCCTCTGCCGGCAGGTTGCTGACTTTGTCAACAACCTGAGAGTTTTTCGCGTTATCCAACGCGAAAAACTCCAAAATTGGTATGCACCCGTGTACCAATTTTTGTTTAAAAGCTCCTCTTCCTCCCCTGCTTGACCATAACAGGAATAGCGCCTATATTTTGCCTGAATAAGGAGTAGCCGTATGCGTCTTAATCAAAGCCCCAACCCCATGAACTAACCTATGCCCATTAATATTATAGACATTTTTTTTCTTGTTTTACTTGTGGCCTTTGGTATACGCGGCGCCATGCGCGGCCTTATCGCAGAGCTGGCCGGAATAATTGGTATTATTGTAGGCTTTTTGCTTGCCCGTTTTTTTACCCCCATGTTTATCCCGTATTTTACGCCTTTTATTGCAGAAAATGCCGCGGGTGTTATAGTTTTTACGCTTATTTTTGTGGCAGGCCTTTTGCTGGTGGGCTTACTGGCGCGCCTTATAAAAGCGATTCTGAAAGTGGCCTTTGCCTCCTGGCTGGATTATTCCTTTGGCTTTTGTATTGGGCTGGCCAAAGCTTTTCTTCTTTGTGTAGCCATGGCCTACGGTTTAGCCATGCTTATCCCCCATTTTGACATTGTGCAGGGATCTACCGGCGTGCCTATTTTTCTGCATGCCCTGCAAACACTTATCGCATGGAGCGGCGTAGAATTCCCTTTGCCCATGCCCACCCTTTTGCCCTACTGAGACCATGAGAACAATTGAAGAACGCACAAGCCAGAACGCGCTGGCACTGGCCCATGTTTATTATGTTGTGGATAAACTTTTGGAACCGGAAGGGGGTTGCCCCTGGGACAAGGAGCAAACGCCCCTTAGCCTTTGTGAATATATGGTGGAAGAATGCCATGAGATGGTAGACGCTATCCGCCAGGGCAAAACCGCCCATGTTGTGGAAGAAATGGGCGATTTACTGTTTCTTTTGCTTTTTACCGCGCACAAGTATGAAGAAGCAGGCGAATTTTCTTTGCCGGAAGCTTTAGAGGCCGCCGCAAGCAAAATGACCAGACGCCACCCGCACGTTTTTGCGGACGCGGTGTTTGAGACAAAGGCAGATTTCACAAAATCCTGGGAAGCCATTAAAAAGGCAGAAAAAGAGGGGGAAGAAAAAAAGGGCGTGTTTGCGAGTGTGCCCAAGGGCCTTCCCCCGCTTACCAAAGCCTATCGTTTGCACGCCAAAGCCGCCAATGTCGGCTTTACCTGGCCGGATGATGAGGAAGTGGAACGCCAGGTGGAGGCAGAATGGCTGGAGCTTCTGGACGCTGCCGCAGAAGGCAAAGAAGAGGATATTGAACACGAACTGGGCGATATTATTTTCACTCTGGCAGAATACGGCCGCCGTAAAGGCATTAAAGCCGCCCATGCCACTGCACTTGCCGGCATACGTTTCCAAACCCGTTTTGAAGCCATGGAAGCCTTGGCCCAACAACGGGGGCTGGACTTTAATTCCATGAGCCTGGACGACAAAGACGAACTCTGGGAAGAAGTAAAGGCAGGGAAAGCCTAAGCCGAGTACATTTTTTTCCGTATCTGGTAAGCGCTCTCTGGTGCGCTCTTTGGTGAATGCCCCTGGATCCTCTTATGGATGTTCGGGCATTTGCTTTTTAGAGCATTTCCCCATGGATTTAGGAATAACCCAGTCTGCTGTGGAATTGCTCTCGCAGACTACCGCCCTACTCCAGCGAAAACCCTGGCGGCAAGCCGCCTTCCTGTATTTCCACTTCTTCTATGGCTGTTTCTCCTTCGCCTGCCAAAGAAATGGTCAACCCCTGGGCTCTGGCATTTTCTTCATACGCACTTTGCCCCACAGGTAAACGCATAGCCTGTAAAGGCTCTACCAAAATAGCGGGCAAACGCACAGGGCAATGGTATTCGCAATAGCCACAGCCATAACAACGGGAAACATTCACCACGGGCACAGGCGGAGCTGAGGACAGGGAGGGTTTTTCCGGGTTCTGCACAAGGCGCACAGCCCCATACGGGCATACTTCCTGGCACACCACACAGCTTTTCCCCTGCTCCCACGCAATACAGCGGCTTTTTTGCACCACTGCCGTGCCAATTTTGGCCCATTTTTTTTCTTCCAAAGGCAAACTGGCTATTGCTTCTGTGGGGCACACCTGCCCGCATACATGGCAGTCCGGCTCACACGGCCCGCGCCGCGCCACAAAAACAGGGCTGAGCATACCGGCAAGTCCGGCTTCAAGCCATGCAGGCTGCAAAGCATTACGCGGGCAAGCTTTCATACAAAGCCCACAACGTACGCAAAGGCGCAGAAAATCTGGCTCCGCAACAGCGGCAGGCGGCCTTACAAGCCCAGCATTCCATAATTCGCCTTCTTTTTTTCCAAGCTGTACGGAAGAAAGACTCAGCAGAGAAGTAGAACCCGCCAGCACCCCACACGCTGTTGCGCCCAAGAAAGCACGGCGAGAAGGCAAAGCAGGCAAAACGGCGACTTCCCCTTTGTGTTGCCCTTTTTGCTGCCCAATGGGCGGCGCGTCGTACACAACTTCTTTGGTATTTTTTTTGGGCAAAAACACAAGGCCCTTCACAGGGCAAACATCTGCGCAGTTTCCACAGTTAATACACTCGCGGTGCGAAGCCAAACTGCCGTTTCCCGCAATACACCCCATGGGGCATATTTTGGCGCAAGTTCCGCACTGGGTGCAGCGTACAACACGGCGACGTACCAAAGGTTTTACAGAAAAAAGCGCTAATAATGCCCCTGCAGGGCATACATACCGGCACCAGAAGCGGGGTTTGTATTTTTCTAACACAAAAAGCAAGGCAAAAAAAACCACTATGGCAAAAACTGTACGAAAACGCATCTGGGGCAGGCTTGCGTAAGCAAATATTCCCCAATCAACCATTTGCAGCAAACTTAGCACCCCTTGCCCTATCCACAAAAAAAGCGGGTAAACAAAAAGCCCATAAAAGCGGGTGATAAGCGAAAGTGGCGACCCTAAAAACACGGCATTCACCCCTATAAGGGCGCAACCCAATAAAGCCGCAAGGAAAAGATATTTCCCGTATTTTGTTTTTGCGGGCAGTGTGAAGGTTTCAGCTTTGGCCTTTGTTTTCCTTTTTTTCTTTGATTGACCAAATTTACTCAAAAAATGCGAAAAATCCAAAGTCGCGCCCATAGGGCACACAAAACCACAAAACACCCTGCCAAGCACAAGCGCTATTAAAAGTAAAAAAAATACCTCCCCAAAAGCAGATAACCACGTGCCTTCAGCCAGTGGCACAAGTCCGGCAATCAAGGGATCAAGGTGAAAAAAGCCGTCCACGTCCTGGATTTCCCCCAAAGGATAGGCAGCTTGAAAAAGGAAAAAAAGAAAAAGAAAAAGGCTTAACGCCTGCACACATCGTTGCAATAGCAGTTTTTTACGTTTCATACTAAACCGTTATCCGCGTGGTAACCAAATTTTCAATATCCATTCTGCCAAGCCCCCGTTCATGCGCTTCCCGTATATAGCGCACATGCCGGCCCTGCAATTTTTGTCCATACCATTCGTATTCCGCCACTGCGGCAGAATCCGCGGCAACAGGATCGGCCGAGGCAATAATTTCGGAAGGTTTCAGCACAAGGCCCGGCCCACCCGGCCCACCGGTAGAAAGCACACGGCTGGCATCAATAATAACCAAATGCGGTTTTATCAGCGTGTTCATATCCACAATAGCGGTGTCCAGCGCAAAACGGGAATGCATGGAAGATCTGTCCCACACAAGGCCCATCTGCCCTTTAAGGGAAAGGCTCACCCCTGCTCCCCCATGGCTTTTGGCGGCAGGCACCGCAATAAGAGCATCCGCTTCCAGCACATCCGTCATAAAAAGGTTCGAACGCATGGAAAGGGCGTTCGGAACCGCGGTTTCTCTGTAAAAACCCACTTCCATAAGGTGATGGCAAATATTGGCTTCAATGGCATTACAGGCATCCAGTATACCGGAACGCGCCAAAGCCTGGCCGGCATTTTGCAAGGAATGGTCCAGCACCCGCACAGTGGCAGCCCCACTTTCCTTGCACATCCGCACCACTTCTGCCACAACATCCGGGTGGGTGTTTGTGCCCCACTCCGGGGCTTGGGCAAAGCTCATATTCGGCTTTATCACCACTTTAAAGCCCGGCTTAACAAAACGCCCCATCCCTCCCAAAGCATCCACAGCCGCACGGGTTGTGCGGGCAAGAGTGGTGGGATCCCCTTTTGCTATCACAATATCCGGGCGTGTAAGTTCTTCCGCAAAGCTGGCAACCGGGTACAACAGGTGTGCACCTGCTATACAACCGGCCGCTTTTAATTGCCATTTTAAAAAATCGCGTCTTTGCATACATAGTCCTTATGCAGGTTATGCCTGCCAAAGCAGGAGCGGGTGAAGTCTAGATAATTTCTAACCCATTATATTTTGAAGGGATTAAAGTTTTTTCTGTTTTTTATAAAAAGCTGTTGACAAAGTAGGGCAAGAAAGGCATAGTGCTTTCTCACGGCGAGGGGAAACACAAAATGTTCCTCTACGGGATGCAAAGAGCATACCCTGCCGGCTGTTTTTTGACAAGTGAAGAGTGGGAAGGGAAAAAATTTGAAGCTTTGAGTTC
>CAZJOG010000003.1:22037-34478 GCA_964547565.1 uncultured Desulfovibrionaceae bacterium | reverse complement strand
GACCTTGAGGACGTGCCGATTCTCCACCATAACCCGCCGTATATTTTTGTCTACACCGCCGGTATACGCCGCCCCTCCCGTATAAACGATTCTGTGGAGCGTTTTTCCGTCAATTCTTCTCTCAAAAGCACAAGTAAAGCCCATATCACCTTTTTTCTCATAGACGCCACAGAAGGCCTTACCTCACAGGATAAGCGCCTTATTGACCTTCTGGATACCCGCAAAACCCCCTTTCTTATTGTGCTGAACAAAATTGACCTTGTTGCTAAAAAAGACCGTCCGGAACTTTTAAAGTCTTTTAAAGAAGCCCTTACATTCTGCCCCCATGTGCCTGTTTTTACTGTCTCTGCCCTTAAAGGGGAAGGTATTAAGCCCCTTCTGCCCACCGCAAAAAAAATATTTAAGGAATGCACCCTGCGTGTTCCTACAGGCCAGCTTAACCGCGCGATGGAAGACATTTTGGGCAAACACCAGCCACCTGTTGTGCGCCGTGTGCGACCCAAGTTTTATTACCTGACCCAGGCGGAGACAAATCCCCCTACTTTTGTTTTTTTCCTGAATGATGCAGACCGGGTAGCAGAATCCTATATCCGCTATCTGGAAAAATCCCTGCGTAACCTCTTTAAAATAGAACACGCGCCCATGCGCGTGCATTTACGGTCTTCCCACAAGAAAAAAGAGAAGTAGCAGCAGTCGCAGAACTTGCTTTAACCCGCAAGTTGTCAGGTTTTCCGCAGTACAAAGAGCAAATGGCATAAATAATAATGCAAAAACGCTTGTTTGCTGTTCACACACCCGTTATACTCTTTCTGCCTCCTTAAACAGCGCGAAGTCTCGCCCCGAAAGGAGGATAATAATACATGCAATATGGTATTATTCGTGCTGCTATCGTGATTGTCATTATCCTTCTCTGCCTGTTGCTTAAAAGCAGCAGTCGCTGGTAATGGCTGCCCCCGATAGTGAAGAAGCACTACCGGGGGCCAAATCTTTAAAACCTCAACCGTTTTAAGGAGGCGGGGGCATCGCGCGGGGCCAGGGTGTTAGCTGCATCCTGGCCTGTCCCTTTAACCTCTTGGTCTATACTTTACTGCTGTTTCTCACAAGCTGTCAAGATTTTCTGTCTGCTTTTGCCGCCTCCATGTATGATAATTTTTCTCTTTGTACTTTTTCCCCCGGCTCCGCTCACCCTTTTTCACTTGGCAAACGGCCCTGTTCGCGTTACAAGAAAAACATGCCAAAACCGCCAAAACTTCCAGGGCCTTTTCAAGGAATACACTATGCTTGACCTTAAAATACTCCAGAAACAGCCTGAACTTGTTCAGGAATCGTTTAATAAACGCAACAGTGGCCTGTCCATGGACACCTTTACAGAAATGGATAACCGCCGCCGCGCCGCCCTTGCAGAAGTGGAAGCGTTAAAAGCCAAACGGAATGCGGAAAGCGCAGAAGTGGCGGCTTTGAAAAAAAAGGGCGAAAATGCGGACGCCCTTGTGGAAGAGCTTGGCCTTCTTTCTGCCCGCATAAAAGAATTGGATAAAGAAACAGAAGAAATTATCAGCGCACAAAATGCCTGGATGCTTACCATACCCAATATGCCGGATGCCTCTGTGCCTTTTGGCAAGGATGAAAAAGATAATGTGGAAGTGCACCGTTATAGCACCCCGCCTGTTTTTTCCTTCCCGGTTAAAGAGCATTTTGATATTGGTGCGGAACTTGGGGGGCTGGATTTTGAACGTGCGGGTAAACTTTCCGGCGCACGTTTTTCTGTACTCAAAGGGTGGGCAGCCAGACTGGAACGCGCGTTGTTCCAATACTTTTTGCATGTCCAGACCACGGAATTTGGGCATCTGGAAATAGCGCCGCCTTTTATGGTAAACAGCACCGCCATGCTGGGCACAGGGCAATTACCCAAGTTTGCGGAAGACGCCTTTAAAATAGAGGGCCGGGAGCAATACCTTATCCCCACGGCAGAAGTGCCCCTTACCAACCTGCACGCAGATGAAATTTTAGCGGAAGAAGACCTGCCCATCCTGTACACCGCAGGCACTCCCTGTTTCCGCTCGGAAGCCGGCTCTTATGGCAAAGATACCCGCGGCCTTATACGCCTGCACCAGTTTAATAAAGTGGAGATGGTGCATTTTGCCCACCCCTCCAAATCTTTTGAACAGCTTGAAATTATGCGTACATTTGCGCAAACTTTGCTGGAAAGGCTGGAATTGCCATACCGTACTATTGTACTTTGTACGGGCGACATGGGTTTTGCATCTGCCAAAACGTATGACCTGGAAGTGTGGCTGCCTGGCCAAAACACCTACAGGGAAATTTCTTCCTGTTCCAACTGCACGGACTTCCAGGCCAGACGCGCCAATATACGCTTCCGTCCCAAAGGCGGGGGCAAACCGGAATTTGTGCATACCCTGAATGGATCCGGCCTGCCTTCTGGTCGCGCGCTTGTGGCTGTGATGGAAAACTACCAGACAGAAAACGGCTTGCGTATCCCCAAGGTGCTGCAGCATTATATGGGCGGGGTGGAATTTATAGGGAAAGTGTAAACAATTTTTCCGGTATGATCCGGCCTGTTATTCTTCTTCCTTTAACGAGCGGGAAAGTAAGGCCATAACAGCTTCACGCGGTGTAACGGTATTATGCAAAATAGCGTACACCGCACTTGTTATAGGCATTTCCACGCCCATTTTGTGCGCAAGAAAATACACGGATTCTGCGGTTTTTACGCCTTCTGCCGTGGAATGGCTTTGGGAGAGAATTTCTTCCAGATTTTCCCCACGGCCAAGGCGTAAACCCACCTGACGATTGCGCGAAAGATCCCCCGTGCAGGTGAGGATAAGGTCACCATTCCCGGAAAGCCCCATAAAGGTGGAAGCCTGCGCCCCAAGGGCCACCCCAAGCCGGCGTATTTCTGTAAGGCCGCGTGTCAAAAGGGCCGCACGGGCATTTGCCCCAAAATTCAGGGCATCACACAGGCCGGCCGCAAGGGCAATAACATTTTTTACAGCCCCGCCAAGTTCCACGCCTGTGACGTCCGTGCTGGAATAGGTGCGGAACCATGGCACATCCGGGGAAGAAAAAACCGCCCGCAACAGCGCGCCATGCTCTTCGCTTATGGAGGCCAGCACAACCGCTGTGGGTTTCCCTTCCAAAACTTCTTTGGCAAATGAGGGGCCGGAAAGCACGGCGTAATGGGCGGGGTCAAATGTTTTTTGGCTCCCAAACGCCAGGCAAAGGCTTTCTGCCACCACTTCCGACATACGTTTTAAACTGCCCAGCTCTACCCCCTTGGACGCATTTACAAGAAACGCGTCCTCACGGATACAGTTGCCATACTCCAGCAAGTTTTGCCTTTGTGTCTGGCATGGTAAAGCCAAAAGCACAAGATCCGCCTTGGCCAGAACGGTTGGATCTGTTGTGGCAGTAAGGGCAGGGTGCAATTGTATACCCTGCATATAATGGGGGTTTTGATGGTTTTGGTTAATACCGTTGGCTATAGTGATTTCCCGCACAAGCAGGGTGGAGGTATGCCCGGCACAGGCCAGTAAATGCGCAAGCGCTGTGCCCCAGCTACCGCCACCCCATGTGCAAACCTGCATACTTTTAACCCACCCCTAAAAACTCAAGCAATAAAAAGCTCAGGCCGCCCATCAGAGCTGCCGCGGGGATGGTGAGAATCCAGGCAACAACAAGATTGCCCGCAACCCCCCAGCGTACAGCGGAAAGACGTTTGGTAGAACCCACACCAAAAATACTGGCTGTGATAACGTGGGTGGTGCTTATAGGCGCGCCCATAAAGGAAGCGGCGGTAATAACAGCGGCGGCGGATGTTTCTGCCGCAAAACCATGCACAGGCTCCAGCTTAAAAATCTTATGGCCCATGGTTTTAATAATTTTCCAGCCACCAAGAGCCGTACCAGCCGCCATAGCAAACGCGCATAGCAGTTTTACCCAAAGGGGGACCGTAAAGTTATCTGTATAGTTAAAGATAAAAAGCGCCAGGGTGATAATACCCATGGTTTTTTGGGCATCGTTAAGGCCATGGCTGGTGGCCATAAAAGCGGCGGAAAGGATTTGCAGCTTATGGAAGACCGCATCAACTTTATGCTTGTTTTTATTCCAGAAAATAAAGGTAATAAGCATCATCATGGCAAAGCCGACAGCAAAACCAGCAAGGGGAGAAAGCACCAGAGGCAGAAGAATTTTGGAAAAAATGGAAGGTGTATTCAGGGAACCAACGCCCGCGTAGGCAATAGCTGCACCCATAAGGCCGCCAATAAGCGCATGGGAAGCAGAAGAGGGAATACCAAAATACCAGGTGATAACATTCCAGGCTATAGCACCAAAAAGCGCGGCAAGCACAAGAATGTGGGAACCATTCACCACATCCGGGTGCACAATACCTGAGCCTAAAGTTGCCGCCACTTCACTGCCCAAAAGAGCCCCAAAAAGGTTCAGAGAGGCGGCCATAAGCACAGCGGTGCGGGGCGAAAGCACCTTTGTGGAAACAACAGTGGCTATCGCGTTTGCACAGTCAATTGCGCCATTGGTAAAGTCAAAAATAAGCGCAATAACAACAATAAAAAGAAGTAGCAGAGGGATCTCAAGCATATTTGAGCACCACTTGTTCCAAGGTATCTGTCAGCTCGCCAAAAAGATCCACAGAAACCTCAATACGGTCATACAAATGCACCCAAATCATCAGCTGCTTGGACATTTCAAAAGCAGCTTCGGAAGAAGGGGCCTGCACATCCATAAGCTCGGAAAGTCCAACCCCCAGAAGCATCTGGCAGTCTTCTTTCAGGGCGTGCAGGGTGGCAATAGCCTCCACAGGTTCACGCTTGTCTTTCAGGCCAGAGATAAGGTGCGTTACCTGGCGTGCCATCATATACATATTGTCTATCATTTTGATAGCAGGAAAACGCACATGGAGAAAAGAAAACAATAAAAAACGCGCACTCAGCAGTTTTAAACTGTCGATAATGCGCTCCTGGGTCATACAAACCGCGTAAATGTCTTCTCTGTCAATAGGGGTGATAAAGGTTTGTGAAAGGGCTTCAATAACAATATGTTGTATATTATCTGCGCCAATTTCCAAATCTGTTATACGTTTAAAACTCTCCTCAGCATTTTTCTCACCGCGGGCAATACCTTTAAGAAGCGCCGTCATTTCTTCCAAAATAGCGCACTGTTGGTTAAAATACTCAAAATACGGCGCAGAACGGGGCAAAAACTTGCCAAACATAAAGCCTCCAAGGCATAATGAGAAACAAAAAACAGGCAACAAAAACTGAAGATTTTTTAACACAAAATAAGCCGCACGGCAAGAGCCAGAAGCCGCAAAAAGAAAAAAGAAAAATCTTCTGCCCAAAGACATGGCGCCATGTCTTTTTTCAGGCCAAATTCACAGGCGCACAACAACATACACCCACCAAAACAAAAATGCCAACAGTTGACATCCTGCCGCTGGGGCGTATGATATTCCCACAACACAACGGGTGTTGCCCTAAGCTGCCATGGCAGACCCAAACCTGCCCCCTTTACATGCCTAAAAGCCATGTATCGCTTGTCGTGCAGCACTTAATATTATTATTTCCTTTGAGGAGTACATCCCATGAAAAAACTTTCTGCTCTTGCTCTGGCCTTTGTTTTGACCCTTTCTTTGGCCGCCTGTGGCGAAGAAAAGAAAGAAGCCCCTGCCCAGAGCCCCGCACCGGCCGCGGCCCCTGCTCCGGCTGCTGAGCCTGCGCCCATGCCCGAAGCTACCCCCGCTGAAACCCCGGCCGCCCCTGAAGCAGCAGCTCCTGCAGCTGACACCGCAAACCAGACTTCTCCTGAAGCTGCCCCCGCCGCGGGAGCAGTCCCTGGCGAAAACCCGGCCGCTGCTCAGTAAGTGCTTTGGCCTGTGTGGCTAAACCATAAAAAAACCACCTCCGGGAAACCGGCGGTGGTTTTTTTATGGGAAATTATTTCCAGTGCAGGAAGAGATATTTTAAGTAATGTATGGGCTTTTTGGCGTCGTGGTAAAAATAGTAGGGGTTATCAAGAAATTTTTTCCACTTTCTTTTTGTGGCTGCCTTTATAAACCGTTTCGCGTCCAGTTTTTCATTACGCAGCTGGGTATAACAAATATTAAGATAAACAGGCGCAAATGTTTCTGGCAGCACATACGCAGTATAATAACCATTATATTGCGCCAGATGAGGAATAAGGCAAGAGAAAATATGGGAAAAACTGCTTGTATCCTTATGGGCGACAGTAAATACACAGGCAGAATCACCATGGACACTGCACAATGTTTTAAGTGCCTCCCGCCGGAACCAGAACATCCCCCCAAATGGCGCCATCACAAAGGGATCCAAATCTAAGGATAAACCCCATTTTTCCATTAAAAACGATTTTGCTTTATCTTCCAGGTTGTTCCAAGGCTTTACAAGAGGTGTAGACCAAAAATCAAAAAGCGGCACTGGCACAAGCAATCCCAAACGGGGGTTTTTGTCAAAAAGAGATAAAATTTGCAGAATGTAGGCTGGAGAAGGCGCAAGACTGGCAAAACAATGCTCCTGCTTATTTTCTTCTTCTACTGCCCGGATGGAATGGGAAGGCTCTCTGATATTCATAACGCAAACATACTCACAGGCTACAACAGCATCGCTGCATGTAAAAAAAGCAGCTTTTTGCCAGTCACCCTGCGTATCCTGCATTCTGATTTCAACATGGCTGGTAATCGGGCGAGTTTTTTCTGTATACCATTCCATGGTAGTATCATTATCACACACAAGAATCAATCGGAAAAACTGCGAAAAAGCTTTTATCCATGCTGTATATTTTTCATCTGTATACGGTGTTTTTGCAAATACAATAATCAAAACTCTATGTTTTTCGTCAACTGAGAATTCTGAAAGTGGTATACTTGCAGAAAGAATATAGTTGAGATGCAAGTGCTCATGTATACGCGACATTGGTTGCGTAGCCAGCAAATCTTCCCATACCATATCTATATCATAAATGTTACTTTTCTGTATATAATGGAAAAGATTTTGCAACCTGTGCTCATTTGTACGGATAAGCGCAGAGTTACCATACTCAAAAAACGCTTTGCGTTTCACAATGGGGCAATGGTCATCTATAACCTGCATATCATGCAAAAATGTAGGATTTGCCCACATAAGGCGGCTATACTTTTCAAAATTCATATACGAAGCAGAAAGAAAACCCCGTGCCTCAAAAAAGTTGGTTAATCGCACTTCCCCCTTCTGGATAGCGGCCCGGAAGGTTTTTAACTGTGGCAGCTTTTCCCAGTATTCCCGGAAAAAAGGTGAGGCAAGTACTGTTTTACGAAAAACAAGCCAATAACTTTGCACGTGCTCCAAATAGCGGGCAGCAGAATTTTCTTTCAAAACAAGCGCATTTTTCCCCGGAGCCTTGGTAATTCCCCAAAAATCGCACACCACAGTGTCCATTTTTCCCCACATTTCTGCAAAGGGGTATAGAGGGCCATAATAGCTGTTATTAGTGAGCAAAAGTTCGTCGTATTCTGCAAGAGTCTCATACCCTTTCCATTCAATGCCTGTTTTCCAGGCCCAAAAATCAAAGCCTGTGTTATCCCGTTCAAGTAAATTTATCCCAAGGGCCAAAAGCTTTTTACGGCTTTCCTCCATCAGGGGGCCATTCACCACCACAAGAATTTCCGGGATAATTTCCAGCAAACCCCGCAGGCAATACAGCACATATTCACGCACAATGCCTTGCTTGTCGTAAAATACATAAATTGCAAAACGTTTCATGGCAGTTTCCTTCCCTGTACGTCCTGCTTTGCCGCGGCTTGGGGCAAAGCATGTGCCCCTGCCTGCAATCTTTTTGCGCGTTTCACCCCAATCACCATAAGGCGGTACTTGGTATGCCTGCGGAACGCAGCCGCTTTTAAGGGCTTAAACGGGAAAAACGTAACCACTTTCCAAAAACAGGAAAGGGCAAAAATAAGAGGGTAAAAGCGGATCTCCTGCTCCAGTTTTTTTTGCGCAGCTTCTGCTTCTTGTTTTATTTCTTCCGCAAAAGGTGTTTGTTGCGCTACTTGCCAGAAAACATCCGCCAGAGGCAGATGGGGAAAATGCCACGGCTTGCAGGAAGAAGAATAATGGATAATCGCTGGCTCACGCATGGCCTCTGTATACAAGGCCACGTCTTCATTAGTAAAATGGGCAAGCGCTTCTTTTTCAAGCAAAGGAATATGCCAGAGCACATTGTATTTCCAGGGCAAATACAAAACGGAAGCCTCGCATATTTTATTCAGAACATCCTGATCCGCAAATACAGGGTCTGGATGGGAAGACATAAAGACAAGGCACTTTTGAAGAAAATTTTGTTTCCGCATATTCTGCACAGCAAAAAGCAGGACACCTGCCTGAAAATACTGCTGTACATCCACACAAAGCACAGTATCTATATATGTATGTATTCTTGTTTTTTGGAAGTAGCGTATACGCACACCATAATCATGGATAGCGGCTATACAAGCTTCTCCCATTTCATACTGGAAAATATCCGCAACATCTTTGCACACAACAACATCACAGTCCAGATACAACACTTTTTCTCTGTCTGCAAAAATCTCTGGTATAAAAATTCTGTAATATGTTGCAAGCGTAGGATAAGACGGTAAATAAAAAGAAGAAACATCTACGGAATCCAAATATTCTTTTATAGATAAAAAAGCAATACGGATATGCGGTTTTTGCATACCCAAAATTTTTTCTTTATTTTTCTCTGCAATTGTTTCGCAAAGAATGTATATTTCATATGTATGCTGGGCAGAAGCATACTCACACAATGACTGTATGGTAACCGCCACATAGGGGATATACGTGTTGTCTGAAGAAAGGACAACTGTTATGGGGGAAGAGGAAACACAAGTCATATACCCTGCTTGCTTATATTTTAGGCTTTATGGAACTCTTGTACGTCATAGCCTGTTTTCCAAATTTTGGAAAGAGGAAGACATCAAAACGTCTTTCTATTATATTTCAACATATTATCGCATTTGTTTTTTCCTTGCAAATTCTGTAGAATTCATCTATTAAAGACTCGTTTAACCTTTGTCCAGCCCTAGGAGGCTTCATGCCGCGCCGCAGTGACTTGAAAAGTATTATGGTTATTGGTTCCGGGCCCATTGTTATAGGCCAGGCCTGTGAATTTGATTACTCCGGCACCCAGGCGGTAAAAGCCCTGAAAGAAGAGGGGTACGAAGTTATTCTGGTCAACTCCAACCCTGCCACCATTATGACAGACCCGGAGCTTGCAGACCGCACCTATATTGAACCCATTGAGCCGGAAACCGTTGCCGCCATTATCCGTAAAGAGCGCCCCAGCGCTCTTTTGCCAACTTTAGGCGGCCAAACCGCCCTGAACACCGCCCTTGCTCTTGTCAAAATGGGTGTTCTGGAAGAGTGCGGCACAGAACTTATTGGCGCAAAAGCCCATGTTATTGAAAAAGCGGAAAGCCGCGACCTTTTCCGCGACGCCATGGCAAAAATTGGCCTTAAAGTGCCACAAAGCGCCATTGCCCGTTGTATGGACGATGTACGCCACATTGCCAGCACCCTGCCCTTCCCCCTTATTATACGCCCGGCCTTTACCATGGGCGGTTCAGGAGGCGGCATTGCCTATAACCAGGAAGATCTGGAAGAAATAGCCGCAGGTGGCATGGCGGCCAGTATTACCCACGAAGTGCTTATTGAACAGTCTGTTATTGGCTGGAAAGAATTTGAGATGGAAGTGATGCGCGACACCAAAGATAACTGCGTGATCATCTGCTCCATTGAAAATATTGACGCCATGGGTGTTCACACAGGGGACTCTATCACCGTTGCCCCCGCCCAAACCCTGACAGACCGCGAATACCAGAAAATGCGCGACGCCTCCCTTGCCATTATGCGCGAAATTGGCGTAGAAACCGGCGGCTCCAACGTGCAGTTTGGCATAAACCCGGAAAACGGCGATATGGTGGTTATTGAAATGAACCCCCGTGTCTCCCGTTCCTCCGCGCTTGCTTCCAAAGCCACGGGCTTCCCCATTGCCAAAATTGCCGCCAAGCTTGCCGTTGGGTACACCCTGGACGAAATCCAAAACGATATCACCAAGGAAACAGTGGCCAGTTTTGAACCTGCCATTGACTACTGCGTGATCAAAATCCCCCGTTTTAATTTTGAAAAATTCCCCGGCGCAAAAGACGAACTTACCACAGCCATGAAAAGTGTGGGCGAAGCCATGGCTATTGGCCGCACCTTTAAGGAAGCCCTGCAAAAAGGCTTACGTTCGCTGGAAATTTCCGCCCTGGGTTTTGGTAATACCTTCCAGCGCACCATTTTTGGCAAGCCGGAAACCCCCAGTATGGACGAAGTACGCCAAAAACTGCGTATCCCGCAGTCGCGCCGCATTTTTGCCATACGCCACGCCTTCCTTTTGGGTATGGATGTAGAAGAAATACACGAACTTTCCCATATTGACCCCTGGTTTCTGCGGCAAATGCGCGATATTGTCCAAATGGAAAACCAAATCCGCGACTTTGCTCTGCGTAATTCTATGACAACCGATAACCCGGAACTTGGCGCCCTGCTGCTCAAAGCCAAAGAATACGGTTTTTCAGACGGTCAGCTTGCCCAAATGTGGAAACGCCCGGAAAGCGACATCCGCACCCTGCGCCACGCTTTGGGCATTAAACCCACCTACTACCTGGTGGATACCTGCGCCGCAGAATTTGAAGCCTATACCCCCTATTTTTACTCCACCTATGAACCGGGCCGCGAAATCACCTACGAAGACCGGAAAAAAGTTATTATTTTAGGCGGTGGGCCCAACCGCATAGGGCAGGGCATAGAGTTTGACTATTGCTGCTGCCACGCCTCCTTTGCCCTTAAAGACCTTGGCGTACAAGCCATTATGGTAAACTCTAACCCGGAAACCGTCTCTACAGACTACGACACCTCCGACCGCCTGTACTTTGAGCCACTCACGTTTGAAGATGTTATGCACATTATTGAAGCCGAAAACCCCGATGGTGTGATTGTGCAGTTTGGCGGCCAAACCCCCCTCAATCTTGCTGTTCCTCTCCAGCGCGCCGGTGTTCCCATTCTTGGCACAAGCCCGGATGCCATTGACCGCGCCGAAGACCGCGAACGCTTCCAGGCCCTGCTCCAAAAGCTCAACCTGCGCCAGCCTGCCAATGGCACTGTGCTTACCCTGGAAGACGCCCGCCTTGTGGCCCAAAAAATCGCCTACCCCGTTATTGTCCGCCCCAGTTATGTGCTTGGTGGCCGCGCCATGATGGTGGTGTACGACGAAGCAGACCTTGAGGAATACTTCCACACTGTTGTGGGTAAAACAAAACAGGAACACCCTATCCTGATTGATAAATTCCTGGAAAATGCCATCGAAGTGGATGTAGACGCCCTCGCAGACGGCACCGGCCCTTCAGGCGTCTATGTTGCCGGCATTATGGAACATATTGAGGAAGCAGGCATCCACTCCGGTGACTCTGCCTGTGTGCTCCCTCCCTACAGCCTCTCCCCTTCCATTATCGCGGAAATTGAAAAACAAACCATCGCCCTGGCCACAGAACTTAACGTTATTGGCCTCATGAATATCCAGTTTGCCGTCAAAGACAACGAAATATTTATTCTGGAAGTCAACCCCCGCGCCTCCCGCACAGCCCCCTTTGTCTCCAAAGCAACAGGCGTCCCCCTGCCCCGCCTTGCCACCCATGTGATGCTGGGCAAAACCCTTGCCGAACTCAACCCCTGGGCTATGCGCAAAAATGGCTATGTCGCCGTCAAAGAAGCCGTGTTCCCCTTTAACCGCTTCCCGGGCGTGGATATTCTTCTTGGCCCTGAAATGCGCTCCACAGGCGAAGTTATGGGCATTGCCCCTACCTTTGAAGAGGCTTTCCAAAAATCCCAGCTCGGCGGCGGGCAAAAACTCCCCCTCTGGGGCAAAATATTCCTTTCCGTCAATGACCGCGACAAAACCCTGCTGCCACCCGTTGCCAAAATGTACGCAGACCTGGGCTTTGAACTTCTCGCCACATCCGGAACAGCCGCCCTTTTGCGCGAACACGGCCTGGCCGTGCAAACTGTCCTTAAAATGTACGAAGGCCGCCCCAATATTGTGGATATGATCAAAAATAACGAGGTCGCCCTTATTATTAACACAGCCTCTGGCAAAAAAACCATACACGATTCCAAGGCTATTCGTCAGGCTACCTTGCAATACAAAGTGCCCTACACCACAACAATATCCGGGGCACGCGCTATTGCACGCGCTATCAGCGCCGCACAGAATGAGGGAATACGAGTAAAAAGTTTGCAGGAATATTATGGGTAATGTGGGGGGGGGGGGGGGGGGGGGGGGGGGGGGGGGGGGGGGTGGTGGGGGGGGGGG
>CAZJOG010000003.1:0-22027 GCA_964547565.1 uncultured Desulfovibrionaceae bacterium | reverse complement strand
TAAAATTTTTCCTACCGTTCCCCCCACACCCCCCATCCTATCCTTCAAAAACTTTTACATTTTCTTACAGGTGCGGCGCACACGCGGTATTCCCAGCCACGCAACATGCCACCCAAACCTGCCATAACAAAGCACCAGCCCCCAATAGCCGGTGCAGGGGCGCTTGCCCCTGCCGAGGGGTCTGGGGGCGAGCAGCCCCCAGTCTCCGCAAACAAAGAGAGCCACCATGGAAGCATTACTTACACTGGAAGATGGATTCAGCCTCAGAGGCCATTCGTTCACGGGCCCCATAGACAGCCAGACCACAATACATGGTGGTGAGGTGATATTTAACACCGGCATGACGGGCTACCAGGAAATCCTGACTGACCCCTCGTATTGCGGGCAAATGGTGTGCCTTACATACCCGCTTATTGGCAACTATGGGATTAACCCGTGGGATTATGAATCCCCAAAAGTTCAGGTAGCGGCCTTACTGGTGAAGGAATGCTGTAAAGAACCTTCCAACTGGCAGGCAACAGAAAGTTTGCCGGAATTTCTCAAACGCCATGGAGTCCCGGGTGTAGAGGGCTTGGACACGCGGGCGCTTACCTTGCATTTACGCAAGCATGGGGCTATGCGCGGGGCTATTTCCACAAGCATCTTAAACCCGGAAGAGCTGAGGAAAAAAGCGCTGGAGCTGCCGGAAATGGCAGGCCAGAATTTAGTGCCAAAAGTTGCACCCAAAAAACCTTACAGGTTTGATGTGGAGGCAGAAAAACGCGGGGAAAGCCCCTTAAAATGGCTGGAAAAACCAAGCTGGGAAAACACGGGGAAAAAGCGGGTTCTGGTGTATGACTTTGGGATAAAATGGAGTATTTTGCGGCTGCTTTTGGCAGAAGGGCATGATATTATTATGGTGCCTCCCACCTTTGGGGTGGCAGATGTAGAGACCCTGAAGCCTGACGGCATATTTTTATCGAATGGCCCTGGTGACCCCGCAACATTAAAGGCGGAAATAGCCATTATAACAGAGCTGGTGAAAAAATACCCTACAGCCGGCATATGCCTGGGGCATCAGCTTTTGGGCCATGCACTGGGCGGCACAACAGAAAAACTGAAATTTGGCCACCACGGGTGCAACCACCCTGTGAAAGATTTAGAGACAGGCCGTATTGAAATTTCCAGCCAGAACCACGGCTTCCACGTGATACATAAAGACCTTGTGCCTACCCATATCAATTTGAATGACCAAACCCTGGAAGGCTTTAAGCACCCCACCCTGCCGGTTATAGCTGTGCAGCACCACCCGGAAGCCGCCCCCGGCCCTACAGACTGCCAAACATTTTTTGGTAAGTTTACACGGTTGTTGTGTGCGTAGGGGATTATATGGGGGGAGGGACGAAACCTTTTTTGTGAACAAAAAAGGTTTCGCCCCTCCCCACTTCCAAAAAAAACTTTTTAATTGAGCGATGTTAGGGGAAATTGACAGGAAGTGTTTTTTTCCTAAGCGAGATTATGAGCACTGCGGTTTATGGTTTTTACCTTTGTGAAAAGGTTGAACTGGTCGCGGTTTTTTTTATTTAAAACCCTCAATAATTTGGCAGGAGGGGAAGGGAGGGGTTTGGGGAGGGAAGGGGAACCTCACTTTTGTAAAAAGTGGGGTTCCCCTTCCCTCCCCAACGCTTACATCCCACTACTTCAACTCCATAAGTTGTGCCATATCTTTATCGCCTCGGCCGGAGAGGGAGACGAGTATACGGGTTTCCTTAGGCAGGGTTGGGGCTATTTTCATGGCATGGGCGAGTGCATGGGAAGATTCCAGCGCCGGTATAATACCTTCTGTGCGGGCCAGGGCATACAGGGCCTCCACGGCTTCTTTATCGTCAATAGTGACAAAGGAAGCACGGCCTGTATCTTTCAGGTAGGCAAGTTCCGGGCCAACGCCGGGGTAGTCGAGGCCGGCGGATATGGAGTACACGGGGGAAGGTTCGCCATTTTCATCGCAAAGCAGGTAGGAATAAAATCCGTGCAGGGTACCGGGCTTACCGTGGGTAAGGGCGGCGGCGTGCTGACCAAGCCCGCTGCCTGTGCCGCCGGGTTCCACGCCTATAAGCTGGACGGAGGCATCGGGGATAAAGTTGGCAAAAATGCCCATAGCATTGGAACCACCGCCAACGCATGCCATCACAATGTCCGGCAGGCTGTTTTCCTGTTCCAGCATTTGGGCGCGGGCTTCGCGGCTGATAATGGACTGGAAGTGGCGCACCATAGTAGGGTATGGGTGGGGGCCAACGGCAGAGCCTAAGAGGTAAAAGGCGTCTATATGGGTGGCGTATTCCATCAGGGCTTCGTCCACAGCTTCTTTAAGGGTACGCTGGCCGGTGAGGGCGGGACGCACTTCTGCGCCCATCATACGCATACGGAAGACGTTAAGCTCCTGACGTTTCATATCTTCTTCGCCCATAAAAACAGTGCAGGCCATACCAAAAAGGGCGGCGCAGGCGGCGGCGGCAACCCCGTGCTGGCCAGCGCCTGTTTCCGCGATAATGCGGGTTTTGCCCATACGTTTGGCAAGCAGAATTTGGCCTACGCAGTTATTGGCTTTGTGGGCGCCAAGGTGGTTTAAGTCTTCGCGTTTGAGGAATATTTTTGCGCCGCCTGTTTTTTGGGTAAGGCGTTCGCAAAAATACACGGGGGTGGGGCGGCCTAAGTAATGGGTGTTGTAGGAAGCAAGTTCTGCCAGAAAATCAGGGTCATCTTTGTAGTCTTCAAAAGCCTGGGTAAGTTCCTGGAGGGGGGCTGCCAGTTCTGCAGGGACGTAACAACCGCCATAATTGCCAAAATAACCTTCTTTGTTCATTAACATAGTCTTTATCCTTCATGGGTGGGTTTGGGTCAGACAAGAGACTATGCGAAAAAAAACGCGGCCATGTCTGACCGCGTTTGTAGTGTATGTATAATAAAGAGGATACGACACAAGGCGGCCTGGTTTTACCAGAGCCACCACCATTGGCAAGAAAAGGATGTTTGGTTTTGTGTACGCATGGGTTCTGTTTATGCCAGTTGAGGGGAGTATGTCAAGCTTTTTTGTGTAAAATTTAAGGTAATGTATTCCAATAGGTTACTGCTCGGCATACATCTTCCTGCTTATCACCCTCGCCCGTGTTACGGCGCAGGGCGTGGATAAGGCGTGGGTTTTTTGTGTCCTGCTCGGCGGGTGCGCCGCACAGGCAAACAAGAGAGTCCCCGGGGAAACATTCCGCACGGAAGCTGATATCTATAAGATGGGGGATAGGGCTGCATTCGGCTGTATAGGAGGGTTCGTCCGGCGTGTTTGGGGCGGTTTGGCCCGCGGCAGGGGTAATGTGTACAGGGGGCAAACATTCCAGCAGCCAGGGCAAATAACGCGCGTTGTTGACATGGCCGTTTAAGTCCAGGTCGTCCCGGCGGGCTAAAATAGGCGCAGAATAAAGCGCATTTTGCAGGCGGGGGAGAGTTCTGGTGGTAAAAGCTTCACACTCGGGGGGATTTGTTGGGTAAAGCTCCTGCAAGGCAGGCGGAAAACCTTCCATATGGCGGGTAGCCATTTCCATAACAATCCAGGCGCTTGCGCCTGTAACAAGAGTATTGCCGGCACTGTCCACAACTTCATAGCCGCGGTGGGCCAAATGGTCGTGGTGGGAGGGCCATGTCCGCACGGCAATGGATTCTCCTGCGCCCGGCAGGCGGTGTAAACGTAAAACAAGGCGTGTAAGTATCCAGCCTATGCCAAGGGCTGTCATTTTCCGTTCGCCAAAGCCCAGGGTATCGGCGCTTTGCCCGGCGGCTTCCTGCAACCAGTTGGCAAGGGCAGAAAGCTGCGCCAAACCATCCGGCCCTACTTCCCCATAACGGACATTAAGGGGCATGGTGTAAATAAGAGTCTGATCCTGCATACGGTGTCCTCAGGTGAAAAAAGGCTGGAAATGCTCTCGGCATTTTCTGTTGGTTTGCGAATAAGCCGGAACACTTTGGAATTGCGCTAGGTCTGGTAAATACGGCTTCGATGCCCTATGTCAACAACAACTATACAGATTCTGGCATCTTCGATACGGCACAGTATTCTGTAATGCCCAACCCTGTATCGCCACAAGCCGGATAAAGTTGGGCCCACCAAAGGTTTACCTAAATCCCGCGGGTTTTCCATAACACGTACACGTGTATGGAGAAAGTCCAGTACCCTTTTGGCATCTGAGCTGCTGAGCTTTTTTAAGCTTTTATGTGCGTCCGGCGTAAATTCAATGTTCCAGGGCATATTCCGCCATCACATCATCAAGATCTATGGTTTTTTCCCCACTTGCTTTAAAGCGCGCATACGCCGCTTCTGCCATGTAGGCGTCTTCCAAATCTTCCAGATGCATAAGGATAGCCTTTTTTGCATAAAAACTTTTTGTTTTGCCGGTGGCTTTTGCCAAGGTATCAAGGCGGTTTTCTATATCTTGCGGTAATTTGAGTGCGAGCATACAAAATCCCTCCGTGTTGGTATACAAGTATAGCGACACGGAGGGATGTGTCAAGCAGGCAGCCTAAAAGCGGCTTTTCTGCTTTGTTCTTCTTGTGTATTAACGCGGTAGTAATAGTCAAGAAGTTCAGGGGAATAGTTTTCTATACGGCCAGAAGGCAAAACCAGCATACGGCTTATACCTATTTGACGGACAAACATGGGGTTATGGCTAACCACCAAAATAGTGCCCGCAAAGTCGTTAAAGTTTTCCCCTATAACGGCCTGCGTTTCCGGGTCCAGGTGGTTGGTTGGTTCGTCCAGGATAAGCGTATTCGCCTGTTGCAGCAGAATTTTACATAAGGCAACCCGCGCTTTTTCGCCCGGTGAGAGTACAGCCACTTTTTTAAACACACTTTCGCCGTGGAAAAGAAAATTCCCCAGCACAGTGCGCAGTTTAAACGCAGAAAAAGCTTCTGTATCCACATTTTCCAAAATGGATTTTTCCGGATCCAAAACCTCCAGTTCTTGCGCGTAGTAGGCAATATCCGTTTTTTCGTTCAGATACACATTGCCGGAATCCGCCTGCAAAAGCCCCACAAGGAGTTTAAGAAGGGTGGATTTGCCCACACCATTTTCCCCCACCACCAAAAACCGCTCTTTGCCTGCAAGAGAAAAAGAAAGATTTTTGAATACAGGCAATTGCCCGGGGTAGTGGAAGGAAAGCTCTTGTACTTCTAAAGGCACTTTGGCGCCTTCCCGTTTGGGTTGTATACGCATGGAAACACGCTTGTATACAACATCACGCTGCTGCAGTTCCCTGCGTTTTTTTTCCAGTTTGGCGGCACGGTCTAAGCCCACACTTTTAAGCCTGTGGTTTGTGGGGCTGGCCTGTTTGGCTTTTTGCACAAAAGCCGCCATTTCCTTTATTTCTGTTTCCTGCTTCACAATACACTGTTCACGCAGGCGTTGTTCCAGCGCATATTTTTTCTTGTATATGGTGTAATTCCCATCGTACAGCAAAATTTTATGGGTGGCTTTGTTAATAAAAAGAACACGGTTGATGGTACTGTCTAAAAACTCCACATCATGGCTTATCATAAGCACCATACCGGCATATTCCTGCAGGTATTTTGTCACAAATGCTTTTGTGGAAACATCCAGATGGTTTGTGGGTTCATCCAGCAGCAAAATTTCCGGCTTGGAATACAAGGTTCTGGCAAAAGCTACTTTGGACTTCTGCCCGCCGGATAAATCCGCAAGGTGTTTATCCAGAAGCGCGCAATCAATTTGCATATCATCGATAAAACGCAGCAGAATATTTTCTGCCTCATAGCAATCATAATATTCCAGCTGTTCCTGCAAAGTGGCCATTTGGGCAAGCAAGGCGGGCTGTTTTTCTGCTTCCGCAGTTTCAAGGTTTTGGCAAACCTGCATAAACTCCGCTTCCAGCCGGCGGATAGGCCTGCCATCCAGCAGGTAATCAAACACGGTTATGTCAGGCGCATCCAGTTCTATTTCCTGCGGTAAATACCCTATGCGGGTTTTTTCCGTGACAATACAGCCACTGTCTAAAGCCTGCTGTTTTAGGAGAACACGGAAAAGTGTTGTTTTGCCCGCGCCGTTAACGCCAACAATACCCACCTTATCGTGTTTATGGAGTAAAAAATTCGCGTCTTCGTAAACTGTTTCCAGCCCGAAGGAAAGATTCATCCCTATTCCTCTCATGGTATATTCCTGTATCACGCCGCGCCATGGGGTTTAACCGGCGGCGTTCCCGCAAAATCTTTGTACATCCCCTGCAGGGCAAAGGAGTATCCGAAAAAACAGCAAAACCATATAGCGTTTTGTTGCCGGGCACCTGCAGGTGGGGGCTTTTTCAGCCTGTATAGGGGGAGGCAGGAGTGGGACGCCGTAAACACGCCGGATATTGCGTGTGTGACAAGAGATTCCAGTTGTGTTTGTTTACCGGAATTTGTCGGCTATCCCTGAGAGGGTAGTCAGCAGTAAAACGCGATTTTACGCATGACCTTTATCCTTATAAAAATAGAGTGCGGATACTCCACCGGCTTAAAGCCGCGCCCAGACAAACGCGCACCGCGTGTATATTGCCTAAGGCGTATGGAGCAATTAATATAGCGGGATTTTTGTCGTGTCAAGAAAAAATAACGACATTTTTAGATTATAAACAAATAGCAGGCAGTTTAAAAGAGAATTTTACACTGCCTGCTAAAGAAAATACCCAACAAAAGCTATCTTATATCCGTATACTGTCCCGTATATCTTCCAGACGGTTACGCGCAAACAGCATGTAGGAGATAATAAGTTCGCCGGAGTTAAACCAGGATGTGATATACAGCGGGTTGTATTCGCAAATCAGATCCAGATATTTTATGGCTTCCGCCATATTGTTGGCATTGTTTTTACCCGTAACTTCCGGGTAAAGGGCGTACAGCATTTTTACATAGTCACGCACAACCAGCATGACCCCCTGGGCCTCATAAATACGGTTATCCAGTGTATAAAACGGCAAATCCTGGCTGTTGGAAAGCTGGCCAAGCGCATAGCCAAACACGGTATCCCCCAGGATAAGGTTAAAGGCATTGTATACATCGTCCGGCCGGCAGTTATACACAGCCTTGCCTTCCGCAAGTTCCGCCTTGTATTTTTCTATAAGTTTCAGACCATTTTTATAGGAGCTTTCCGCACTGGGCAAAAACAAAATACCCCAGCGCTGCGGGCTTATGGCAAACTCATTCACGCGGGCTTTGTAAAGGTTGTCGTCTTCTCGGTCATTACTGCCAAGCTTGGCGATAATTGTGGAAAACTGGTCCATAAGCATGCGTGTGGCTACATAGGTGCCAAACTGGCGGTACGCGCGGTTATCCAGCACCCATTTGTTAAAAAGGATGTCATTGCCGCTCCAGCCAAAGGTGGAATCCAGCTCGTACCGCATACGGTTGGTAAGGGCGTCTATAAGCAGGCGGCCTTTTTCATTTTCGCTCATCACCGCCACTTCTTCAGGGGTAGGCACAGCGATGGATTCCGGGAATGTCACAGGGTCTATAAGAGCATACAAACGTTGGGAACCCCACAGCACAAGAAGAATTCCGCAAAACAGAATAGCCTGTAAAAGTAAGGTTTTGCCAACTATAACAAGATGGTGTTTGTCTAATTTCATCATAGGGGGCCTCCGTATGGGATGGCTCGTTTACAGGTACGCGCAGGCGGTCTGTAAAAAGGGAGAGGTTAATCCCATTCCCGTTTGTCTTCAATGGGTTTAATCTGGGGAGGAAGAGAACCGGGTACAAGCACACGCAAATCGGGTTTAAGTTTGATACGCTCGCGGAACAAAGCCAAAAGTTCTTCTTCCCGTTTAAAGTTGCTGGCCTCAATAAAGAGCATCATTTCATCCACGCCGCCCGGGTTTGTCACCTCAATCTGCCAGCGTTTAATTTCTTCAAAGCGGGCCATCACCTGCTCCACCTGATGGGGGTACACAAACATACCCTTAATGCGGGCTGTTGTGTCCACACGGCCTACAATACTGCCAAGACGCGGGCTTGTACGGCCGCAGGCGCAGGGGGCACGGTCGATATACGAAAGGTCACCTGTGGCAAGGCGGATAAGAGGATAGGTTTTGTTAAAGGCTGTGACCACAACTTCGCCCACTTCCCCATCCTTCAGCGGAATGCCCGTATCAGGGTGGCATATTTCCACATAACAGCGGTTGGAAATATGCAGGCCATTTTTATGGAAACATTCATACCCTATACAACCCACATCCGCCGTGCCATAGCCCTGGCGCATGATAATATCGTACTTTTTTTCCATCTGGTTGCGGATTTTTTCAGAAAGGCGCTCGCTTGTGACAAAGGCCACTTCCAAAAACAAATCCTTCCGCAGGTTCATGCCCTTTTCTTCCGCCTTTTGCGCAAGGTGCATAAGGAAGCTGGGTGTGCCAACATACCCGGAAACACGCAATTTTTGCATAATATCCAATTGGGTTGAGGCATCGGACAAGCCAGCGGGGATAGTGGCGCAGCCTAAATTACGCAGGGGCTCTTCAAACATAAGACCAGCCGGCGCAAGATGGTAGTTAAACGTTATCTGGACAGCGTCCCCTGGGCGAAAACCCACGGAATAAAACGCTTCTGTATATCCCCAGTAATCTTCGTGGCGGTCTTCCGGATCAAAGATAGGCCCGGGCGAAAGAAACACACGGCGTAATTCCCCAATATCCTTGGTAAGCAAACCACCCAAACGCGGGCCCATGGTTTGCAAAAAAATAAGCTCTTTCTTTTTAAGAATGGGGATATGCTTAATGTCTGTAAGAGACTTAAATTTATCCACATTAAATTGTGCGCGGTCAAAGCGCTTTTTTACATCTTCCGAATATCTGTAAGCGTAAGAGAGTAAATCCTTTAACTGGATAAGGCTGTACTGCTTACGTTCACTTTCGTCCAGCACCTCGCGGCGGCTGTAAATGCCTTCTGTGCGGTCTTTGCGTGTCATGGCGTTCCCTTGGCTTTGGTGGCGGGAAGCTGTTGCTGCCCTTAACATGGTGAAAGCGAAAATGTAGCAAGTTTGAAAAAAAACGCAAGCACTTTTTTAAAAAATAAAGTATTCCAACGTATTACATGCAAATCTTTTCCGCGCGATTTTTGTAAAAAACATGGCGGTTAAAAAAACACCCCTTCGGGGTGTGCACCTGGAACAGGGAGAGGATACTATGGCGCCACAAAACAACGCAAATTTTCCCACAACATACGGGGTATTTAAAAAAAAACAGGGAAGAACCTGTTTTTCTCAAGCTTCATCAGAAAAAGAAAAGCCGTTTTTCCCGCGCGCTTTACTGGTATACAGGCGGCTATCCGCCAGAGCCATCAAAGCGCCGCCCGGGTCATCCCTGGTTTTAATTTCTTTATAGCGGGCTACCCCTATACTTACGGAAACAGTCAGCCCTTCTTCCCGCCACTGCATGTTGTTTACTTTTTCGCACAAGGTTGCGCATAATTCCGCCACATCAATACCAGGCTCCAAAATTGCACAAAATTCATCACCACCAAAACGGTAGGCCCGCATCTGGGCGTCCCCCACCTGCCGCATAGTGCTGGCTATACGCCGCAAGACATTGTCCCCCACAAGGTGACCAAAGGAATCATTCACATTTTTAAAATTGTCCACATCCAGCATAAGCAGGTAAAAGTCATCGTCCCCATTCAGCATAGTGGTATAATCATTTTCAAACTTGCGGCGTGAATACACTTTAGTGAGGGGGTCCTCGTTGATTTTTTCATCCTGGCTTTCAATTTGCATAGCCACCTGCGAAAGTTCATCCATAGGCAGGAAAAAGCTGTGTTTGGCATGCAAAAGCGATTCCGGATCTTTACCCAGATTACGCAACGCACTGGAAAGACCCTTTTGCTCCAGAATAAGACGCCGCGCAAGGCGCATCATAAAAATATAAAACAAGAAAAAACCCATTAAAATAGGGAATAAATAAAACGGCACATAATACAGGGTATCTTTTAATAAAGACATGCGGGACGCAGTAAGCACAAAAGTAAGAGGTGGATCTGCAGATTCCCACTCTACAGCCGTATCAAACATCTTTTCCAGCACACTTCTGTTGGCCTGCGCTGCCCGAAAATCAGAAAGCGTGTTCGCATGGATGTCTACCCCATCATTCAAAATAGAAAAAATAAGGGAATTTTCAGAAAAAATATAAAGATTTGTTTTGTCATTATCCAGCGCAAGGCGTAACTTCTGCTCCAGAATATCAGAACTCATATCCATCGCCAGCACACCCAAAAACTCCCCTGTGGGTGCATAGATTTGCCGCGCTATGGTGATAACATCCACATAAAGAAAAAGATCTTCATACGGCGCTATCCACGTTTCCCCCCGCATGGGGGCAAGCGTAAGGGGGTACCACGGTCGCTCTTCCGGATGGAAAGTTCCGGTTAAAAAATATTCCGGCTGTATTTCAAAATGCCCGGTCCGCGCGTTGTAAAAAAATGTGCTTATATGCCCAGGTAAAATACGGCTTACCATTTTCCAGACAGGCGTCACCACAGGCTTCCCGGCCATGGCGGCTTCCCTATTAAAACTTACAGTCATCATATCCAGGCTTTGACGTATTTGTTTAAAATACTCGTCTAAAAACAGCCTGTTGAATGTGGCAAGCGATGCAGACATACGCGCCTTGCCATCCAGAAAAACCTGGTAGGCGCTTAACCCTGTAACAAGCAAGGAAATAAGCAATGCCAGCGCCAGTGTAAGCGCCGCTACAGAACGAATTTCTCGTAAAAGGGGAGAGTTGGAAGAAGAACGCATGTATCCCTTTAAGAAAAAATGGCTGCCTGCCCAAGATTTTGGTGCGTAAAAGTTTTACCGTCTGCCCCCTTTTCTCCTCACCTCAAACTATTTTGTTTTTTTCCGTGTCATACAGCAGATAGAGGGCAGTTTTGTCAATCGTTCCTGCTTTTTTACCAGAAAATACGACGACACGCAAGCAGGTGAAACCCTACTTTTCTCCCCAGCTTTCCAGCAAGGCGCGGTATTCCTCTTCTGTCCACGTCATTTTTTCATACATACCCGCCGCCAGCCGCTGCCTTGACGCCTCCCCCAAAAGTAATGCCGCAGCCACAGAAACATTAAAACTCTGTATCATCCCATACATGGGGATATACACCTCCCCATCCACAATATCCAGCAAACCCGCTTCTACACCGGCGTGCTCATTGCCCATAATAAAAGCCGTGGGCCTGGTCATATCATACGCATACATCGGCTTTGCCTGCCCCGTACAGCTTGTAGCCAGCACCGTGTATCCTTGCAACGCCGCCTTTAAACTCTCTTTATCCTTATGCCTGTGGCTTACTACCCACTTTCTGGCTGACGCAGAGGTTTTTTTGCTTAAATCCGGGAAAGCCTGGGTGGTGTAATATAAATGCACGGCAGGCACACCAAAGGCATCACAACTTCTGTAAATAGCAGAAACATTATGCGCATCAAAGACATTGTCCATGACAACAGTCAAATCCTTTTGCCTGTACCCCAGTACCTTTTCTATTTTTGCCCTGCGCTCATCTGTTATCATAAAAAACCCTTCGGAAAAACTCTAAAACTCCAACGAACCTGGAGTACGGGGGAAAGGCAAAACATCACGGATATTGGAAATGCCCGTTAGCATCATCACCAATCTTTCAAAGCCCATACCAAAACCCGCGTGTGGCACTGTGCCAAAACGCCTGAGATCCAGATACCACCAATAATCTTCCGGGTTTTGACCAAGCTCTTCTATACGTTTAACAAGCTTATCCAGCCTCTCTTCCCGCTGGGAACCGCCAATAAGTTCCCCTATACGCGGCACAAGCAAATCCATAGCTGCCACTGTTTCCGGGTCTCCCTTATCATCATTCGCGCGCATATAAAACGCTTTAATAGCCTTGGGGTAGTTATACACCGTCACTGGCGCTTTAAAATGCTCTTCCGTTAAAAAACGTTCGTGCTCTGTTTGTAAATCCTGCCCAAAACTCACCGCATACTCAAATTTTTTGCCGCTTTTTTTCAGTATCTCCACAGCTTCCCTGTAGGGCACACGCACAAAGTCCTTGTTCACCAATTCTTCCAATCTGCCCCTTAACCCTTCATCCACAAACTTATCAAAAAGCGCAATATCTTCCGCGCAATGCTCCAGCACATGCTTTGTGACATAACGGATCAGCCCCTCACCCAAATCCATATTGTCAAAAATATCCGCAAAAGCCACTTCCGGCTCTATCATCCAAAATTCTGCCGCATGCCGAGGGGTATTGGAGTTTTCCGCCCTGAACGTAGGCCCAAATGTATACACCTTGCCTAAACCCAAAGCCAATGCCTCAGCCTCCAGCTGACCAGAAACCGTGAGATACGCGCTTTTTTCAAAAAAGTCCTTATTCACATCCTTTTCACCCAAAGGCAGTGTTGTCACACGGAACATTTCCCCCGCACCCTCACAGTCTGCACCCGTCAATATAGGCGTGTGCACATACGAAAAACCTTCCTTGTGGAAATACCCATGCACAGCATGCGCCGCCTCTGAACGAACCCTCAGCATAGCCCCATACTTGTTTGTGCGCGAACGTAAATGCGCAATGCTGCGCAAAAATTCATCCGAATGGCGCTTTTTCTGCAAAGGAAACGTCTCCGCATCCGCAAAACCAAAAACATCCAGCTCCTGCACACGGATTTCCCACATCTGCCCCTTGCCAGGCGAAGCCACCACTTCCCCCACAACCTGCACCGCAGCACCCGTGTTAACTCCCTCTAGCGCAGGCCAGGCAAGCGAAACTTCGTCTACTATACACTGCACATTACTAAGGCACGAACCATCGTTTAATTCCAAAAAACTAAAACCCTTGGAATCCCGACGTGTGCGGACCCAGCCACAAACCGTGGCCTCAGCAAGCGGAGCGGAAAGGCAAAGTATGTCCTTGATGGGTGTTCTTTTCATGGCGTGTGCATCCTTTATTTAGGTGGTGTGAGGTGAGAGAAGGGAGGCAGAGGGAAGAGGAAAGCACTGGGGGGAATAATTCCCCCCAGACCCCCTTGGCTGGGAGGCTGGGGCAAAATGGCAGGCACGGGTGGCGTGAAGACTGGTTGGAAAATTTTCGCCGCCAGTTTTTTGACAAGAAACCCTTTTTCTCCACCAGCTTTTTCTTGTCTCAAAACTGGCGGCGAAAAAGTTGCCACTCACGAATTTTTCTCGCAGGCTCGAAAAATTCGGATTTTTTTAGTTTAAAGAACGGGTTAATGGTGAGTATACCCAAAATTCTCCATATACAGGCAAACAATACTTTCTAAACCCATTTATTCCGCGTTGTGCCGTGAAGATTTTGCGAAGCAAAAGCGAACGGCACAACGCGGCAATAAGGGGGTTTGGGGGGGATTATCCCCCCCCAACAAAATCTTATCCCCCCCAAGCACTCTTAAATCTCTCTTGCAGGGCGGTGAGTTTTTTTAATGTATCGTCCAGTCCTTGCAGGCGGGTGCGTTCTGCCTCCACAACGTCTGCGGGCGCACGTTCTGCAAAGTTGGTAGCAAGTTTAGCGGCGAGGGAAGCCTGGTCTTTTTCTGTTTTTGTTATTTCTTTAGCAAGGCGTGCCAATTCTGCGTCAAAGTCCACAAGGCCGGCGAGGTGGACAATTATTTCCGCACCGTCGATAACAGTGCTTGCGCTGGCTTTGGGGGCATGGGCTGTAGAGGAAACAAGATTAAGAGTCTCCACACGGGCAAGGGTAGTAAACCAATGGCGGGCGGAGTTAAGGACCATAGATTGGGCGGGGTTTGGGCAAATATCCACCGTAAGGGTGGCGGAGGGTTTAATATTCAGTTCTGCGCGTATGGTGCGTATGGCAGAAATACAATCTTGCACAAAGGCCATACTTTGGGCGCGCTCTGTGAAGGCGGCGGGGATATGGGGACGGGGGGTGGGGTAAGGTTCAAGGGCAAGTTCGGAGGTAGAAAGGCCGGGCAGGGCTTGCCATATTTCCGAAGTCACAAAGGGGATAATGGGGTGCAGGAGCTGGAGGAGTTCTTTAAGAACAGTGTAAAGCACATGCTGGGCCAGGCCGCGGGCGTGGGCGTCCGGGTTTTCCGGGCGCATATCCGGTTTAATGAGTTCCAGATACCAGTCACAAAATTCGTTCCACAGGAATTTATAAAGCAATTGGGCGGAATCGTTAAAGCGGTAGGCGGCGAGGGCGGCCTTATTTTCTTCCTTGGTGGCTTCAAGGCGATAGAGAATCCATGCGTGGTGCATGGGGATTTGCTCAAGGGCGGAGGTGGTAGAAGGTATGGAATCCGGCAGGTTCATAAGGGAGAAGCGGGCGGCGTTCCATAATTTATTAATAAAGTGGCGGTAGCCTTCTATACGTTCTTCGGAAAGTTTAATATCGCGTCCCATGGCGGCAAAAGCCACAAGGGTAAAGCGCAGGGCATCCGCGCCGTATGTATCAATCATGTCAATGGGGTCAATAACATTGCCTGTGGATTTGGACATTTTTTTGCCACCGGCGTCGCGCACAAGGGCGTGGATGTAGACGTGGTGGAAAGGCGGCTTGTGCATAAAATGCTGGCCCATCATAACCATGCGTGCCACCCAGAAAAAGAGGATATCAAAGGCGGTAACAAGGACAGATGTGGGGTAATAGCGGGCCAGATCTTCGGTTTCATTTGGCCAGCCCATGGTAGAAAAAGGCCAGAGGGCGGAAGAAAACCATGTGTCTAAAACGTCCGGGTCCTGGGTAAGGGAGGAAGAGGCGCATTGGGGGCAGGTGGTGGGGTCGGTTTCAGAAACAATAAGGTGGCCGCAGGCATTACATGTCCATGCGGGGATACGGTGGCCCCACCAGAGCTGGCGGCTGATGCACCAGTCGCGGATATTATCCAGCCAATTGTAGTAGGTTTTTTCCCATGTATCAGGCAGAATGGCAATTTCAGAAGGCACGGCGGCTTTGGCCTGGGGCGCCATTTTGGTGGTAGCCACAAACCACTGGGTGGAGGCATAGGGTTCTATAACTGTTTGGCAGCGGTAACAGTGGCCCACGCTGTGTTCAATTTCTTCCTCTTGGACAAGGTGGCCGGCTTCGGTAAGTTCGGCAAGAAAACGGGTGCGGCATTCCTCGCGGGTAAGGCCAGCGTAAGGGCCGGCTTCTGCGGACATGTGGCCTGTTTCGTCCAGCACCTGGATAAACGCAAGATTATGGGTTTTGCCCAAGTTCCAGTCGTTAATATCGTGGCAGGGGGTAACTTTTAACGCGCCAGAGCCAAATTCTTTGTCTACATACGAATCTGCAATAATGGGGATGGGGCGGTTGATGATGGGCACAAGGGCGGTTTTGCCAATAAGGTGGGTATAGCGGGTATCTTCCGGGTTCACGCATATGGCGGAGTCGCCCATAATGGTTTCCGGGCGGGTGGTGGCGATGGTGATAGAACCTGAGCCGTCGGCAAGGTCGTAGCGTATATGCCACAAATGGTCTTTGCGGGTGCTGTGTTCCACTTCGTCATCCGAAAGGGCGGTCTGGCAACGCACGCACCAGTTTACAAGGTATTTGCCCTTGTAAATAAGGCCATCGTTATAAAGCTGCACAAAAACCTTACGCACGGCGCGGGCAAGGCTTTCGTCCATGGTGAAGCGCTCGCGGCTCCAGTCCACAGATTGCCCCATACGGCGGATTTGGTTGAGTATGCGACCGCCGTATTCTTCCTTCCATTCCCATACACGCTGGATAAAAGCTTCGCGGCCAAGATCGTGGCGGGTTTTACCTTCTTTGGCAAGGGCGCGTTCCACCACATTTTGGGTGGCAATGCCCGCGTGGTCCATGCCCGGCACCCACAAAACATTTTTGCCAAGCTGGCGGGCGTGGCGGGCAAGCACATCCTGCAGGGTGTGGTTAAGCGCGTGGCCTATATGCAGCGCACCTGTGACATTGGGCGGGGGAATAACAATACTGAAGGCTTCGCCGGGGGCGTTTGGGTCGGCTTTAAAAGTGCCGTCCTGCACCCAGTGGCTGGCCCATTTGGCTTCCACTTCCGCGGGTTCATAGGCTTTAGGGAGTGATTCCAGAGACATAGCAAGTCCTTTTGAGGAAGTATGGGAAAACTTTTCTTTTTGGAAAAGTGGATGTATGGTGAAGCAAAGAAAGGCAGAAGGTATGATTGGCGTATTGTGGGACGATTCCCATTTGTGGGGTTATTTATTGCTGAACGCGCTGGAGAGCGCGGGCCTGCCTTTTTGCCTGTTGAAAGCTCAAGATATAAACCAAAGCCTTACAGGGTGCAAGCTTCTTCTCACCCCTGGCGGCGCAGCGCGGCAAAAGGCTTTGTCATTGGGCAGGGCCGGCAAAAAAGCTGTGCTGAATTTTGTGGCAAACGGGGGCTTTTATGTGGGTTTTTGTGGGGGCGCGGGCCTTGCCTTAAGCGGCTGGGAGGGCGCGCTGGGGCTTTGCCCATGGGGCAGAGCCTCCCTGCATGTGGCAAATGGCGAAAAAAACGCCGCGGAAAAACAGGCAGAACATTTGCAGCACTTGCTTTCCGGCCATGTATGGCTGAACAGAACCCGCCATGACGGGTCTGCCCGGCTTAACGGGGGGGGCAAGGCAGAATCTCTTTTAGCGCCTGTGTGGTGGCCCAGCCGTTTTGAAGAAGATACAGCAGGGGATGTGCGGGTGTTAGCGCGTTACCAAAGCGCAGGCCCGGATTTTTTTGTGGCGGATATTCCCTACGCAAGCTTGCCGGAAGGTACGCTTACAGACTGGGAAAACCTTTTTGGGGTGCGCCTTGTGCCTTCTTTTTTTGATGCCAAACCCTGTGTCATTGAAGGGGATTATGGGAAGGGCCACTATTTGTTAAGTTACAGCCATCTGGAAACACCGGCTTCCCCCGCGGCAAATGCCTGGCTTTGGGAAATTCTGGGTGCAGGGAACTTGCCACCTTTGCCTCTTTGGGATCCGGGAAAAGCAGAAACTATCTGGGACGCACCGGAACTCAACTGGGCGCAGGAAAAACTGGATACCTTGCTGAACCTGGGCTTGGAGAGCGGGCTTTTTTTCCCGCGGGCTTCCTGGCTTTTGGGCTGGAAAACAGGTGTACCCGGCCCTGCGTTTAATGGCTTGCGCCTTGCGCTTGCCTATGCACGCGGCCATGTGCCAAGCCCCCAAAAAAGAGCGGCATGGGAAAAAAACAAAGTAGAGTTTACCCAAAAAGCCACCTTGTTTTTTGAAGGGGCTACCTCCTGGCTTTTAGCCCGCAGGCTTGTAGACGCCGTGGCAGACCCTGCCTTTTTATCCCCCAAACTTTTGGACGGCCAGAAACAAAGCCTTTTTGGCGCTCCCATGCAAAGCGGCGGCCTTGTGCACGCCCTGCAGATGATACTGGAAGAATTTGTGTGAGATAGCTCCCCCTGTTTTTTTCCCCTCTCTGACTGTATGATAAGGATACAACCCCATGGCCGAATTACTTAAAAATGCGCTGAACCCGGAAGCTCTGCACAAAATAGCGCAGGCTGTACAGGCTATTTACCCCCCTTTCCAGGTGGATGGATTTGTGAATGCCATTGTGGATACAACATGGGATACGCTGGAGCTGAAAGCCAGATGGCGGAAAATAAGCACAGTTTTTGGGGAGTATTTGCCACAGGACTACGAAGAAGCCCTTGCTATTCTTGAAAAAGGGCTTCCCAGTTTTCCCATGGCGTTTTTTGTGCCCGACTTTGTAGAAATATACGGGCAGGAAGACAAATACTGGGATGTTTCCATCAACGCGCTGGAAAGAATAACCCCGTACTGGTCGTCAGAATTTGCGGTGCGCCCGTTTATTATTAAAGATACGGAGCGGATGATGCAAAAAATGTATACCTGGGCTTTGCATAAAAACGAGCATATACGGCGGCTTGCAAGCGAGGGCTGCCGCCCCCAGCTGCCCTGGGCCATAGCATTAACCGCGTTTAAAAAAGACCCCTCCCCCATTTTGCCTATACTGGAGCAGCTAAAAACAGATCCCTCCGCGTATGTGCGGAAAAGTGTAGCCAATAACCTCAACGATATTTCCAAAACCCACCCGGAACTTGTGATAAAACTTGCGCGGGAATGGTATGGCAAAAACCCGCATACCAACTGGATTCTGAAACATGGGTGCAGAACCCTGCTGAAAAAAGGCAACAGCGATACACTGGCGCTTTTTGGCTATGGCAACACAACATCCGCTTCTGTGCGGCACTTTGCGCTGGAGGCAGCCTCTGTCTGTATGGGGGAGGATATAGGCTTTTCTTTTGTTGTAACAGCAGAGGAAGAAACCAGTGTACGCCTTGAATACGCCATGGTATACGCACGGGCCAGTGGTAAAACAAGCAGAAAAATATTCCAGATTTCGGCAATGCCCTTAAAAAAGAATGAGACAAAAACGTATACCAAAAAACATTCTTTTGCGGAACTTTCTACACGCAAGTATTACCCAGGCACCCATTCCATCACCCTTATTATGAATGGTGTGGAGCAAGGCACTTTGGATTTTGAGGTAAAGAGCTGCGCTTAAGGTATGCTTCTCAACAAAGGAGTTTTGCGGGAGTTTTGCGCTAAAAAACCGAGTAACTGCTAGCAAACACCGGGCTGTTTAACGTACCCAGCACCCGCTCCACATACACCCCTTCCCTTTCCGGGCTACCGTGCCCAAAAGTGGCGCGTATGGCCAGTGTCACAAACTGCACGGCTCTGTCCACTGCCATGGGCAAATTATCCCCATTCATCAGGCAACCGGTGAGAACACTGGCAAAAATATCGCCTGTACCGGGATAAAAACAGGGGATATAGGGGCATTCCACCTTCCAGAATTTTTCTGCTTTTTTTGGCTGGCATAGGGGAGGCGGAAGCGCCGCCCCATACACTGCCCCATACGTCGTGCAGGCAAAATCCGCCCTTTCATACGCCAGAACAGCTAAATTTCCTTCATGGGAGCACGGGGCGCTGGTCATCACCACCACACGCGGCCCCATAGCGGAAAGGCGGCGTAGCCAGTCTTTTAATCCTTCTGTGTCCAGTGTTTTCCGGGGTTGTTCCCCCAGCAGAAAGGCCGCTTCCGTAAAGTTGGGGGTTATCATATCCGCCCTTGCGATAAGGCCACGCATAGCCGCCACCATTTCCGGGGTCATGGTGGGGTCAAGTTTGCCATTATCGCCCAGTACGGGGTCAATAACCGCCATACCCACCTTGCCTGCTTGATGGGGCGGCTGGTTTTTGCGCATAAAATCTATGCAACGCGCCACAAGATGCACCTGTTCCGGATGGGCCAGAAAGCCGGAATACACAGCGTCCAGCTTCAGGCCCACCCTTTCCCAGTGGTCCAAAATAGGGGACATCTGGTCGGTTAAATCCAGAAAAGTAAAGTCATCAAACCCCGTTGTCTGGCTGGAAAGTATAGCCGTAGGCAAAGGGCATACCTGTATCCCCAGTGTGGAAAGTATAGGTATAACAACCGTCAGGGAAGTTTTCCCAAGGCCGGAAAGGTCATGTATGGCAGCTATGCGGGGTATGGGCATGGGTTGCATGGGATTATAGGGTGGGCAGCGAGTGATTGCAGGGGCAAGTTTTACGCAAATGGGGATAAAGCGCGCAGTTTTTCCACAATAGGCGGCAAAACGTCTATCACCGTATGTATTTCTTTTTCCGTGGTATACCGCGAAAGACTAAAACGTAAGGAACCATGGGCATAGGTAAAAGGCACCCCCATAGCACGCAGCACATGGGAGGGCTCCAGACTGCCGGATGTACAGGCAGAACCGGAACTGGCGCATATGCGGTGCTGGTCCAGCATAAGCAAAAGCGCCTCGCCCTCTACAGCGCGGAACGCAATACTGGTGGTATTGGGCAGGCGGTTGTGGCGATCGCCATTAATAATAGCGTCTGGAATACGCGCAAGCAGGGCTGTTTCCAGTGTATCACGCAGGCGCGCCACAGAGCCTTCCTGTGTAATGGTGTTTTTGGCCATTTCGCACGCTTTGCCAAGAGCCACAATATACGGCACATTTTCTGTACCCGCGCGGCGACCCCGCTCCTGATGCCCCCCGCGCAAAAATGGGCGAAAACGCGCCCCGCGGCGGATAAAAAGCGCCCCAATGCCTTTGGGCGCATGGAGCTTATGCCCGGAGAGAGAAAGAAAATCTACAGGCGTTTCGGCAAGGTTTATGGCCACTTTCCCCACAGACTGCACCGCGTCTGTATGGAAAAGACAACCTTTTTCCTTAACAAGGCGGGCTATGTCTTCCATGGGGAACAACACGCCGGTTTCATTATTGGCGTGCATAATAGAAACAAGGGCTGTGTCTTTGCGTATGGCGTTTTCCAGTTCATGCAAATCTATATGGCCTTCACTGTCCACCCCAAGCCATGTCACTTCATAGCCCTTGCTTTCCAGATACGTCCCCATAGCGATAACAGCGGAATGCTCCACCCGTGTGGTGATAAAGTGCCGTTTTTCCGGCTGGCTTTCCAGCGCAGACCATATCGCGGCATTATCACTTTCCGTACCGCAGGATGTAAAAAGAATTTCTTCCGGCTGTGCGCCTATAAGTTCCGCCACCTGCGCCCGCGCCAAAGCCATACGCGCGCCCATTTGACCGCCAAAAGTATGCATGCTGGACGCATTGCCGTATAAATCCGTAAAACAGGGCAGCATGGCGTCCACCACTTCTGGCGCAACCATAGTTGTGGCATTATTATCCAGATATATCACATTATCCGCGTGAATAGTTGTTACCCGTTGTAATTCCATACTACGCCTCCACCACTGTTATAGCCGCATCCACCTGCTCGCGCAACGTGCTTTCCACCAGGCCTTTAAGCGTCAACTGGCTGGAACGGCAGGAAGAACAGCGCCCCCGCAGGGAAACCACAACCTTTGTCCCATCCACATCTATAAGCTCAATATCCCCGCCGTCTGCCACAAGACGCGGGCGGATATCTGTATTTATGGTTTCCATCACCTTTTGCATACGCTGGAGGTTACTCAGGCCTTTTTTTACAGGTTTCAGCTCTTCCAAAACGGGTTTGCCTTTTTCCCTGTCTAAAATTTCCTGTATCTGGTCGCGGCAATCCCCGCATGCGCCGCCCGCTTTTGTAAAGTGCGTCACTTCTTCTACTGTGGAAAGGTTATTTTCCCGCACAGCTTTTTTAATCTGCTCATCTGTCACCCCAAAACACTTGCAGACAAGTTTGCCCTCTTCATGGGGCTCTAAAGGCGGCAGACCACGCCAGTTGCGTATGGCAGCAACCAGAGCTTCCTCCCCCATAACAGAGCAGTGCATTTTTTCGCGCGGCAAACCACCCAGATACGCGGCTATGTCTTTATTGGTCAGCTTTTCCGCTTCTTCTACAGTTTTGCCGATTACCAGCTCTGTAAGTGCGGAACTTGACGCAATAGCGCTTGCACAGCCAAATGTCTGGAAGCTGGCTTTTTCTATAACCCCGTCCTGGGATATTTTAAGGAATAATTTCAGCGCATCCCCACACGCAAGGGAACCCACTTCCCCAATAGCATTCGCGTCTGCCATTGGGCCAGCATTACGCGGATTTGTAAAATAATCCTGAACTTTATCTGTATATTCCCACATAGTAACCTCTTGGTTTTCCTCTGGTATACCCAGAATGTCGTAGGGTGTCCTGTCCCCTGTACCCGCATACACGCACACAACAACGCGGTGGACTTTTTGCCCTTTTCGCTGTACCTGTAAATTTAAGAACTTTCGCGCCACAATCAAGTAGAAAGTGCCTAAAAATCTTTTTCACAAAACACCCACTTACGCAAGTATTAAGAATATGCCCCAACAACCGGACATTATCACTACCCGGGAACGCACCTATATTTTACCACACCCAGCTTTGCGCGGGGTTATTTCCCACTACACCCTGTTTTACCCCCAAAAACAAAATTCCCCCGAGCCTTCCAGCGAACTGCGCCTTGTGCCAGACGCCAGCGGCTGTTTTGTGGCTTCCATAACAGAAAACACCATTGATTTGATTTTCT
>CAZJOG010000002.1:0-39690 GCA_964547565.1 uncultured Desulfovibrionaceae bacterium | reverse complement strand
GGGGCTTAGTGAGGAAGAAAAGAAGGAATTGGAATATTATGCACAGGAATTATTATTTTCTTGTGTTGACAGAGTATTGGTAACAGGTTCTCATGTGGCGAATGTGCGCAATATTGCTGCAATGTCTCCTCTTGGTGGCGGCCCTGCATACGGCTGGAAACCTATGACAACATTTGAGGGGTGGCAGCACTATAGAAAGGCTACTAAGGAAGAAAGAAATTTTTATGACTCGTTACGATAAAATATCTGTAATTGTAACAGGGGAAAGCGTAATAATTTCTGCTGTTGTAGGGGAGGTAGTAAGCCAATCGGTTTCCCAATATAACTTTGCATTTTGCTCCAGCTCTGCAATCAAAAACATTTGATTTTCAACTACTCGTATAGGTAATACATGACTCCATGAACCATAGAATAGTGGAAGACTTTCATCGTTGATATGTACTTTGTAAATAATATCAGAGGAACGCAATTGTGAAAAATTTCTTGCGGATTCCTCATTTGGGCAACAAAAAAGGCTTTTTAGTCTACTTGGTAAATCGGGGTTGTACTCAAGTCTAATTTTTTCTAATATATACTCTTGTGTAATGTTTATTGCATGTGTCTGATCGATATATGGAAAAGGGTACTTATGAATTATTCTCCCCCAATTTCCTGGCAAAATTACTGATCCTACACTAAGTTTTGTCCCACAAAGGTGATACGCTTCCATTTCCTCCCCCTTTTTCCCGCTGCGGCGGGAATTGTTTTCTTATGTCCTTAATAAAACCCAGCTAACTCTCCCTGTTACTTTCATGCCACTTTTTTTCATCGCGTTAAAATCTATTGGAGAATACTCTTTATTGTCGGAGCAAAGCATATATTTTCCTCGCTTATCAAATTTTATACGCTTTATCATCATTCCGCCATCAGAGTTTTCAAAAAGATACATTTGCCCTTCTTGGAGGGTTTTGTCGCCAAGGTCTACGCCAACATACGAAAATTTCTTGACTGTTGGTTCCATACTATCACCAATAACATAATATCCGTAAACATTTTTTCCTGCATAACTTGGCAAAACAGGAATTCGTGTTACCTGAGACTCTTCTACCAACTCCACCTCAGTCCCTGCCCCTACTTCGCGTAATACATCAATGTAAACAACATCTTTTCCGATAACTTCTTCTTGTGGAGCATAAGGGGCAATACGCTTTATTACGCCATGGCTTTCTTCTTGGATGCTTAAACCAAGTAGCTCCATCAGTTTCCAAGCGGTTTCCAATTTCATACTTTTTCTGTCACCATTAATAAAGGCATTCAGATTTGGCTGATTGACACCTGCTTTTTCTGCGATTTCAGCTATGTTTTTGAATTGTTGAGGAATGGCACTAGATATTTTTTCGCGTAAAAAAGTTGTGATGTCCATAGTAACTCCTTTTCTGGCTGTATATCAGTTGAAATACCCCATGTCACTTTTCAAATGAACTTTTAACTTGTAAAAAATTTTCTTTTGAAATATTATCATTTCATGGAAATGATAATATCGCTTCGAGAAACCCTTTTGGGGGTCATGGCAAGGGAAGGTCTAAAACAAACAGATATAGCCTTACAAACGGGAGTATCCCAGCCTCTTTTATCACTTTTTTTAAGCGGGAAACGAGGTGTAGGGGGAGAACATGCACTTGCCTTAAAGGCATATTGCGAAGACTTTGCTGAGCAAAAACAAAAATGAGGAAAGCTCCATGATACTCACCTGCAAAAAGTGCAAAAAAAAGTTTGAGAACCGCGCCAGCAGGAACTACTGCTTTGCATGTAAACCCCAAAAAGCGCTGTTGCACCTTACACCACAAGAAAGACTAGCCAAAGAAATAACAGACCGCCTTAAACATGCCCGTAAAAAGCACCCTGTATTTGCAGAAGGCATGTGGGAAGCCTTTGGTGTTATCTACGCTGAAATAAAGGAAATGGAGAAGGAAATAGACCAGGCTAATGAAGCACGGGCGCGGGATGAGTGTTTGGATGTTGTGGCAACGTGTATCCGCTTTCTGAATGAAGAGTGGAAACCATGCCCATAAGTATGCCCTGTGTGTTTGGGGTTCAGCACGGTGAACAAAGCCGCCTTATCTATGCTGTAAAAATCTGCAAACACCCCGCTGTTGTGGACGGTAAACACTGCCCCAACAATGACAGAACCGCAAAAATAGTGAGTGCGATAGTATGCAAACAATGCCCATACAGGAAAAAATCGTATGATAAATTTGAACTCCTCAACAGCTTTGTCGGACAGGATAAACTGGCTTCTTGATAAAGCTATTGCTGAAAAAACGGAAGAAAAGCGCAATTATCTTGGTTGTTCCATTCTTGGGCATGAGTGCGAACGTGCCGTGCAGTACGAAGCCCTGAAAACCGTGTTCAGGATAGATATACCAGATGATTTTCCGCCCCGTGTACGCCGCATTTTTGCGCGGGGAGTAGATGCGGAAGCCCGTGCCGCCGATTGGTTTGCTTCTGCCGGCTTTGTGCTTCTTACAGAAGATCCCGCCACTCACACGCAGTTTAAGGTTTCCTTCTGCGAAAATAATATCCAAGGGCATTTAGATGGTATCTTTGCCCTGTGGCGCGGTGCTGAGGCTTCTCCTTTTCCCCTGCCTGCCCTCTGGGAAAACAAATGTGTAAATGCCAAGGGCTGGCGGCAGGTTGTAAAAGAGAAGGTGCGCCATGCGTACCCCAAATATTTTGCCCAAATGCAGCTTTATATGGGCGGTATGGGCCTTGATAAAGGGCTGATCACCTTTGTTAATGCCGATACTCTGGAGCTGCACCACGAGCTTGTGGGTTTTGAAGAGCATACTTTCCAAGGGCTGATCACCCGTGGCAGGCGTGTTTTAGAAGCCTGTAAGCATGGGGAATGGGTTCCCACAGGCGCGGGAAGCGAGGCCAGCCTCTCGTGCCGTATGTGTTCCTATTCCCAGACCTGCTGGGCATAAGGGGAGAGCCATGCTCGACCTCAATCATGTCCCGCAGGGTGGCACAGGAGACCAGCTATCTCTTGCGCCAAAGGTTGACTTATTCAGGGCTATACAGGCTTTCCGCTCTCGTATTGCGGAAGCAGGCTATGGAACACCTGAAATTTTAGCGGATGGAAAAATTCACCGCTTCCAACTGGCAGATGAGCGGTGGGGAAAAGAATCTGGGTGGTATGTGTTTTTTCCAGACACGTTCCCAGGTGGACAGTTTGGTTCTTGGAAAGAAGAATCCGAAGTGCATACGTTTTTTTCGCTTCGGGATATGCCAGAATATGTAACCCTGAGCAACAAAAGTAACGCGATTAAACTTGAAGCAGAACAAAAGTTTCGTGAGTATCTGGGGCAGTCCGCGTTGGCACGGACCAAGGAGAAACGAGACGAGGCAGACAAAGCCGCCAAAAGCGCAGTTGCCACTTGGGCGGAAGCACAGCCGGTACCAATAGCCAAGACCACGATGCACAGCTATTTGTCTGCGAAGGGCGTACCTTCCTTTGGGCTTAGAATCAAGGACGATACGCTTCTTGTACCGATTATCAACAAAGCCGGAGAATTACGCGGCCTTCAAAGAATTTTTTCAAGTGGCGAAAAACGCTTTTTGCCAGGCATGGAAAAGAAGGGCAATTTTTTTGGCTTACAGGTGAAGGAGACATTGTTTATATTTGCGAGGGATACGCCACGGCTGCCTCTCTGTACATGGCCACGGGATCAAGCGTGGTTGCCGCTATGGATTGCGGCAACCTTGCCCCGGTAGCGCAAGAAATACGCAGCGCCATGCCAGCGGCACACCTTGTTATCGCCGCAGATAATGACCAATGGAATAAAAAAAATGGGATGCCGTTTAATCCAGGCCTGGAAGCCGCTTACAAAACCGCCCGTGAGGTGGGTGCGGAGGTGGTTTTTCCAGAGTTCAAAGATGTGTCTGGCAACCCTACAGACTTTAACGACCTGCACCAGAAAGAAGGTTTGGAGGCCGTGCGCTTACAGGCCGCTGTGGCAGGCAAAGGCCCACGCATCGCGGATTGGGGTATACGTCTTTTTTCCGGGGAAGCACCGGAAACAAAATGGCTGGTAAAGGAAACCCTTCCACTGGCTGCGCCGTGTTTACTGGCGGCAAGCGGTGGCACAGGCAAGGGTATGCTTGCCCTTGATCTGGCCCTTACAGTAGCAGGGAAGGCTTCACCCATAAACCTTAACGCGGATAATGTCTGGCTGGGAAAAGAAGTAAACGAACACGGGGCGGCGGTTATTTTTACTGCGGAAGATTCCCGCGAAAGCATACACCAGCGCCTTCAGGCTCTTGACCCTACAGGACAAAGGAGAAGAGACGCAGAAGGCAGATTATTTATTATTCCCTTGCCCAACGCTGGCGGCCCCATCCAGCTTGTAGTCAACAAAGGGCTGGATGGCTTTTGTGAAACAGAAACCTTTACGAGTATTAAAAGACAATTGAGACGTATACCCAATCTAAAATTCATCAACATTGACCCTCTGGCTTCCTTTGTGGCTGTGGATGTAAACGCAGACCCGCAAGCCGGGCAATACACCAATGCCTTGTTAGCTTCTTTGGCAGAAGAAACTGGGGCGTGTGTGCTTGTTGCCCACCACATGAGTAAGCCAAGCAAAAATGATAAAGGGCCAGAAGCGGCACGAAACGCTATACGCGGCACTTCTGCCCTGGTGGACGGTGTAAGGTGTGCCCTTGCTATATGGCAGGCTAGCCCAGAAGCCATGAAGCGTGTGCAAAAAAATGTAGACGGTATAATCGAAAAGATGTGTTTGAATGTGCTGTGGTGAAAAGCAACGCCCCAGCAGATACAAACACAAAAACCCTGTTACGCGACAAAACAAGCGGCCTTTTGCGTATAGTGGAGACCTATCTTACAGATGGCGCAAAGCAGTCTTGGTTCTTGGAAGACTTGCTTGTGAACATTGTGAAAGAAGCGGCATCCGTTGGCAGGCCGTTTACAAAAACAGGGGGAACAGGGCTTTATGACAGACGCGAAGAATTGCCAACAGAGCTTATGCTTATTGCACGGAATAGAATGGAAGATATGGCGCAAAAAATGCTTGAAGAAGGGCGCATTGTGAAATGCACCTACGGTAAGGCACAGGCTAAATTCTTAGATGTACCGACAGGGAATTTTGCAAATGGAACGGGAATTATTGAAGCGGGGTTTACCCCACTCCAAAAGTTCTGGTAAAAAGCCGTTCCCAAAGCGTTCCCAAGCATTAGAGTGAATAAATTCGATATGTTACTGTGAAAAACACGTTCCCATTCCCAAAGCGTTCCCAAGGATAAAAAGACACATGATTTTAGTAAGTTACAATAAAAATAAACCTCAAAAACCACAGGAATTGGTGTATGTGTAAATATATATATATGCTTAAGCATATATATATTTACACACCATCCCGTGCCCGCCGGGAACAGAGAAACAAAATGACACAAAAAAATGGAAAACCCATAGCGGAATTACTGCTGCCTTTTCCGCCTTCTGTGAACCGCATTTGGCGCAGGGTAGGCAAAGGGCGAAACACGCTTACTATTCTTGCCGAAGACGCCCGCATCTTCTACCTGGCTGTGGAGAGTATCTGCACAGCTAAACGGGCCCAAAAAGAACTGCCTAAAACGCCCTACAAAGGCAAAGTGGCTGTGGATATTACCCTGTACCCACCCACAAAACAAAAGCGTGACCTGGATAATTACACCAAAGCCACGCTGGATAGCCTAACTAAGGCGGGGGTGTGGTCAGACGACAGCCAGGTGATGCAGCTTTACCAGAGTTTTGGCGAAATACGAAAGGGCGGCGCTGTGCTGGTGCGTGTGTGGGAGATGTAAGCATGGAAAAGGAAAATAGCCAATATTTGCCAAAAAAGCGGGGTAATCCTGCTATGCAGAAGGGGAAACCTTCTCTAAACCCCAGTGGGAAGACAAAGGGTACAAAAGCCAAACTCACCAAAACGCTGAAGGAAGCGATTGAGCTTTCCTTCCATGAAGTGGGTGGGGTGGAGTACCTGAAGGGCATCGCTCTTGCGGAGCCCTCAACTTACTTGGCGCTTGTGGGTAAAATTATCCCCAAGGAAGTGGTAGTAGATTTGTCGGCAAAATACGCGGATATGACACTTGAGGAAAAAGAAGCAGAAGCAAAGCGCATGGCGCAGGAATTGTTTGGGAGCAAGCTATGATACCTGCCAGTGTGGATAGTTTTTTGAGCCTTATGGAGGCCATAGAGCGGGACAAAAAATCTTGCCTGCTGGATAGCATGTACCAAACGGAAGAAATACGGGCTGGGTATGGCAAGCATATTGGCTTTATGGCGGCTGGTGCGACATTTAGGCAGCGGCTCTTTTTAGCTGGCAACCGTGTGGGCAAAACGGAAGGTGCAGGTGGGTATGAACTGGCGCTGCACCTTACAGGGCGTTACCCGGATTGGTGGCAAGGCAGGCGTTTTGAAAAGCCCATAAATGCTTGGGCGTGTGGGGATACACGGGAAACAGCACGGGATATACTACAACGCAAAATTATTGGGCAAAAAGGCAAACTTTTTGAATATCTGGCACTTGTACACCCCAGCCTTGTAAAAGAAACAAGCGCAGGCTTTATACCAGACAGTTTTTCTTCTGTGAAAATAAAACATATTACTGGCGGTATTTCTACTCTGGTTTTTAAAAGTTATGACCAGGGGCGGGAGGCTTTTCAGGGCACAGAAGTAGCCGCTATTCTGCTGGATGAAGAACCTCCCATGGATGTGTACACAGAATGCCTTACGCGTACCATGACCAATAACGGTATTATCATGCTTACATTTACGCCATTACGCGGTATGAGCGAGGTGGTAAGCGCATTTTTTCCTGATGGGGATGTGCATGAAGGGGAAGTGAATGGCCGGCATGTAACCATGGCAAGCTGGGACGATGCCCCGCACCTGACGGAAGAAGCCAAAGAAGAAATGCTGGCAGCTTACCCGCCTTTTATGCGCCTGGCGCGTTCCCGCGGGATACCGCAAATGGGAGCAGGGGTAGTATACCCTGTGGATCAGGACAGGTACGTTACCCAGCCATTTGAATTGCCGGAATACTGGCCGCGTGTGTACGGGTTGGATGTAGGCTGGAATTGCACGGCTGCCGTGTGGGGCGCATACGATAAGGATGCAGGGGCATGGTATATTTACGGGGAACATTACGCTAAAGAATCCACACCTCTCGAAAACAGCCACGCTCTTCAACAACGCGGGGATTGGATACCCGGCCTTGTTGATCCAGCCAGCCAGGGTGCAAACCAGAAAGACGGCACAAGTCTTATGGAAGAGTACAGAGGATTAGGCTTGCATCTAACCCCTGCCAATAATGGCGTGGAAAGTGGCATTATGCAGGTGTGGACACTTATGTCCACAGGCAGGTTGAAGATATTCACAAACTGCCAGAACCTTATACGGGAACTACGCAGCTACCACAGGGATGAAAAAGGCCGTATTGTAAAAGAAAATGACCATGCATGTGATGCCTTGCGGTATTTGGTGGCTTCCGGGCAGGATGTTATGGGCATAAGCAGGCAGGCAGAAAAAAGGCAGTACAGAGAACGCAAAAAATGGGTTGTGTAAAGACTGCACGAAGAAAGGAGAACAATATGGCAGTGATTAAAGGCTTGGCAGGTTTATTGGCGGCACTTGGGGCTGGGGGGGTGGCAACGCCTGATGAAGCGGAAGGGGCGTGGAATAAAAATATACTAGCTCTCATGGATGAACTTGTTAAGAAAAAGCCGAAAGATATTTCTCTTGGCGCGGTTCAGGAAGGTGTATTTAAAGAACTGCAGAGCCGCAACCCAGATTTTACCACACCTGAATATGTGATGAAAGGGCATGATATACGGCATTTGGAAAAAAGCAGAATGGAGAAGCCTAATCCCAAAAAGAAAATGAGCGTTGATGAGATTGGAGAATTACTCAATAGCCTCACAACAAGTACAAGAGCTCGAACTGTAACTGGGAAAAAAGAATATCCAGAAGCTCTGCTCGTTCCACATGGTGGGGAAAGTTTTTTGGGTATACTGAGGCCAGAAGGTGGTAAAGTTGCATTTCAAACTGCGTATGATCCAAAAACAAACAAGCTCCCCAGTAAATTGGGAAGCTTGTTCCATGAAAAATCTTCTCTCAAGGATTGGGTAGACGCAAACCTACCATCTAACTATGCACCGCGCGAGGGCGGGAGGGAATTTACGCAGCGTCAGCTTTCTGCTGTCGAACCCTTGAATAAAAGTAGTTTAGTGAAAGACACCGAAGACGTCAAGGCTTTTTTACCGCCATTTCCTCTTGCGGGCGGCCTGCTGACAGCAAGTATTTACAATGCGCCCGCTACTCAAGGTGCGGGCTATGACTGGGGTATGGAAGACCGCAAAGAGAAATTGCTTAAAGCTCTTGAAAAGATCATGAAGGTAAGCCAACAGGTAAAGCCCACCTTGCAACAAGCGAACAATTGGACGGAATTTGAAAGAGAGTGGAATAACGGTAACCGCAATATTACGGAGCCCGGCCTCAAGGAGCCTCTATGGTCACCAATGGATTTACCCGCAGCATTTGCCGGTGGTGCTATTGGCGCAGCTGGAAAACCCATACTCACTGGTTTAGGAGCAGCGCTTATGGATGCGCCGGCTACAATCGGTTTGGGTTGGGGGATAGAAAATATGGAAAGAGGTTTTGAGCTTTTGCCCTACCTGCCTCAAGGGTATATTTGGGGAATGTAATCCCCTGCCATATTTCCCCAGCCACAGGGCAGCATACCCTGAAGCCTTCCCCCGTAGGCGTGGCTGGGGAACTTTTTACTTGACTATATTTCTATATCAAGATATAAGAATTTTATAAAGAACGTAACGGGGTGTGCTGACCCCAAGCGTACGGTTTCGGGGGACGTGCGGGTACAGGGTGACCCGTGGAAGTTTCCATATCTGACGATACAATCAAAAACATTATCACGCCGGATTTGCAGCGGGCAAAAGATTGGCAGGATATTTTGCGCGAACAGCGCAAGCAGTACCTGTTGCTTTATTCCATGAGCAAAGAGGCAGCCGGCATAAAAGGCATGAACCGCCCTGGTTTCTCCAGCGTGGTCTCTCCTACTGTGTTTGAATCCGTAGAAGGTATGAAGGTTGGCTTAGACCAGCTTTTTACCTCTCCGGATTTTTTTGATGTTAAAATAGGCGATAACCCAGAAGCCGGTGACAGAGTTCGTAAACTTGTGCGCTGGAATATTTTTGAAGCCCAGTATGGCGCAAGGGAACTACGCACCTGGTTGGATTGCTGTCTGAAATACCATTACGGAGTGGTGAAAGTTTTTTGGGATGAAGAATACAGGCGTACAGCTTCCGAGCGGATAGAGGCAGTTTCTGCACAAGATTTTGCTATACTGGAGCAGAAACTTACAGAAGGTTGGGAGCTGGCAAAATTCACAGAAGAACGTGTGTCCGTAATGGATGCTTTGGGGCAAGCTACCGAAGTGGTGCAGAGCCTCAAAAACGTGAAACTTATAAAACAGGAACCAGTGTTTATTGGCCCACGTATTCTGGCAGTTGACCCGGAAGACTTTTTTTATTCGCCAGATGGGCCGGAATTAGACGATTGCCGTATTGTTGCCCACAGAAGCCACAAACGTCTGGAAGATATTAAAAAGGGTGAAGCTTCCGGCCGTTATAGAAAAGGCAGCTATGCCAAAATTTCCAAAAATCTGGAATGGGTGGATCATGACGAAGAAAGAGATGACGACGATTATCGGTATGACGCTGCTGGCCTGCCTGACCCACAAAAAGAGGAAGTGGAAATAAGCCCTGACTTCGAGGAAGGTCTTACCAGGCCGTCTGCCCCCGTAGAGTTGTGGGAGATCTATACCGGGCTGGATATAGACAGGGATGGCCTTTTAGAACCTGTCATTATCCGCCTGGCGCATGACGTTGTGCTTGCCATAGAAGAAAATCCGTATGGCAGACCCCCTTTCCGTGTGGCGCGTGCTATTGAAGACAGCTTTAAGTTTGAAGGCAAAGCGTATCCTGCCTCACTGGAACCCATACAAATTGAGCATACCCAGCTTACACGTCTTTGGAATGACGCAACAGCCATGAGTGTGTATGGCAACCTTATTACCTCAGATGAAGTGCTTATTAATGAGTGGGATGAACGTTACATAGGGGATGTTCTGAAAGCCGGTGCTTCCACTGTGCAGCAAAAACTTTATGATATTGTAAAACCACCTCCACTGGATGCTTCTATTATAAAAAGCATGGAAATGCTGGAGGGAAGAGCAGAACGCATAAGTGGCGTTACACGCTATAACCAGGGTATTGATGCAAACAGCTTAAATAAAACTGCTACAGGTATTGGTATAATAGCATCGCTTTCGCAACAACGTCAAAAATATATGGCAAATGTTATTGCAGAAACATTCAAAGACGCCATAGAAGATATGGTTGTTCAGTTTAAAGTGTTTGGTGCTGAATATATAGATTATTTTATGCGCAAAGGTAATAAAATAGATGTAGAGGACTATGCCAATGACTTTACTGTGAATATTGAACTTGGCGTAGGGCCGCAAGAAAAACAGCAGCAGGCGCTTGTGCTGAAAGAATATGTACAGTTTGCGGCAAGTGTGGCTGTTCCTGCTGGCTTTGCCAATATGGGGCATGTGGCAAAAGCGCTTGACCGTATGGGACAGCTTCTTAATGTGCCTATGGAACCTTACCACTATCCTGTGGAAGAATTACAAATGCGAGAACAACAAAAGCAAATGATGCAGGCAGCCCAGGCACAACAAATGGCGCAAATGGCAGCTATGCAGGGAGGTTCGCAAAGTGGCGAAACAGAAAAAGGACGTGGAGATGGAAACTCAAACCAACATGGAAGAAACCTCGAAAACCCAGGTGGAGGTTTTGCCGGAAGTTTTAACGCCTCTCTCCAATGAAATGCTTATTGAGCAGGCAGAAGAAGCAATGGCATTCCAGAAGTCTGTGGAATATGTGTATCTGGAAAATGCCAAAAACCGGTTAATCACTGCGCGTAAGCTGGAAATTTTGGCACTTGCCAAAGGTAATTTGGAGCGTCACCGTGATGTCCTGAGTGAAATGGATGGCATAAATGCGCTTTTTGCCCAAGTAAATAGTGATATTTACGCAGGGGAACGTGCAAAAAAGCAGGAAGCCCGAAAACAAGGGGCATAGCATGCGCAACCTTACAAAACCAAGTCAGTATGGTGATCTGAAAAAGGCTCTGCCAGGAGGTGCCGGCACTGTGTTTGCTGCTGGCACAGAGCAGCTGGAGTTGTTAACGCCTGCTGGTGATAAGGTGCTTTTGGCCGTACATACGGACGGCTTTTTATATGTCAATGGAGAACCATACGGCATGATTGGAATGCCCCCAGCATTTCATGCCGCCATGCACAACACCGCAGATGGCACGGACCCTTTAACTCCAGGGATGATAGGGGCCGCTCCTGCTACTGTGATTGAGGAAATACGGGCTGTAAGTTTTGCGGCAGAGCAAAAAGCAGATGACGCTGTAAGCACATCAATAGATGCAAAAAATATAGCAGAAAGTGCAAATGTCACTGCCACAGGTATTGCAAGTACAGCCAATATGGCGTTTGAATCAGCGAATAATGCGTTTATAACGTCTACAGAAGCTAAGAAAATTGCAGAGGGTGTTGACTATAAGGCAACTCAATCATTTAAAAAATCGGATTTGGCTGAAGCAACAGCCAATAGGGCAGAAACAACGGCAGAAAATGCACTTTCTGTGGCAAATGGGATTGACGCTAAGGCAACAGAAGCTATGGAAGATGCCGCTTCTGCTGTGGCAACAGCAGAAGAAGCAAAAGAAATAGCAGAGGGAATTGACGCAAAAGCAAGCCAAGGAATTAATGATGCCGCAGTAGCGTATGAACTGGCAAATACTGCTAATATAAAAGCAAACACATTTGCCACAACAGAATCAGCTGGTATTGTGTTGCTTAATGACAGCGTGAGTTCAACTTCCATAGAAGAAGCAGCAACAGCTCATGCTGTCAAAACAGCGTATGACTTAGCAGACACTGCTCATACAAAAGCTACTACACCGGCAAGTGCGAGTAATTTGGGGCCAATACTTGTTGGTGATGGTTTGCTTGTAGATGCCGCAGGTAAGCTGCGTGCCAGAGATGCGATAAACATTATCGGTGCAACAAGTGGAACTATTCCTTTAGCCACAAACACAGTGAACCGCGTAACAATAAATGGCACAACAACATTTTCTTTGCCTGCTGTTGATGTCGCAATAGATAATCAAATTGTTGTGTACATGCATTATCAAGGTGGAGCTATAAACTTTGGAACACCCAATAACCTGACAGGTGGGCTTCCATCATTTCCCGCCAATTATCACTACATTTTAATCTGGCAATACTTACGGTCTGCAAGCTCATGGGCTGTAGGTGCAATCCGTGGACACTAAAGGAGAATATTTATGGATATACGGGAATTGCTCATGCTTTTTAATTTTTCTGTTCGCTGGGTAACGGGTGGATGGGCGAACGGTGCTTGTACGGGGGGAACAACGTATCCATATGGTAATACTAACCAGCGCTATCAACACCGCACAGCAACATGCCAAAAAAGCACAAGTAATCAAGCAAATTGGGAAAATACAGGTGACGGGGATTGTACGAACAGAGGGCTTGTAAAACCAGCATTAACACAAGTTGTAGATGATACTGCTTGTTGTCAGTGTGACTGTGTTTGTGTTTGTTATTGTGACTGCGCGTGTACTTGCTGTAATTGATGAGGATCAACTAAATTATGTACAAAAAGGTTATTGACGGAAATACTGTTGAAGCCCCAGAAGTTTACACAGATAGTGAGGGTAATGTCTGGCAGGGCTTTAACAAAGATATACAGTTAATGGAGAAAGAAGGATTTTTTCTTGAAGAAGAATTAATACCCGAACCTACTGAAGAGCTACCGCTGCGCTCTTTTAGTCTTAATACTAATAATCCTATATCTGATGATATTGACACATATAAGGAAAAAAAACTCTACAAAATTTTCCTTAGTTATACGAACGCAATCAATTCTGTTAATAACACGGTCAAGTTTGCGGTTAACTTGATAGATATTCCAATTCTTTTGAATCATTCACAAGTCGATGCGTTTCCTACATTTGAAGAGCTTGGATATGCTGTATGCGCTGAAAAACTTGCTACAACACTGGATATAGAATCAGAAAGTTTAGATAATCAAAAACAAAAAGAAGCGATACTTCAAGCGCATTATTTTTTATTGGTTGATTTTTTTGACGTCATAGAACAGATAAAACGCGCATCTACAAAAGATGAAGTCGACCTCGTTATATTTCGAGAGAGTGATGATATTACAGAAATACTACGTATTGCACGTGGCTTTGAAAAATTTAAGGGAATATTGGAGGAATAACATGATCTATGGAATAAAGACTAAGGAAAAAATTTATCAATACAGCCCACAAACTGATAGTTTTTATGATGAAAAGGGTAAGCTTTTTACTCCTGTCAATATGCAAGAGCATAAAAAAGAGCGCCCTGTAAGCCTTATATTGAAATTTAGCGATAATTGTAACTTCAGTTGCAATTATTGTTTTCCAAATCTGCATTTAAAGGAAAAAATTACTCCTACGCCTCTGGATCAAATTGAAAAACTTGTAGATGCCATAGTAACGCAAGTACCCGATTTGAAACATGTTGTTTTTTTTGGTGGTGAGCCTCTGTTACATTTTGAGGATATGAAAAACTTTGATGTTTCGATACGAAAACACATTCCGTCTATACGTTATGCAACAATTACAAACGCATCCCTATTGACAGATGAAATTTCAGATTGGCTTATTGAAAAAAACGTGGAGGTGAAAATAAGCCATGACGGAGTAAGTACAAAATTCCATAGAAATATAGATGTACTGGACAATAAAAATGTGGTGCGTTGCATACGGAAACTGTTAAAAAACCTACCTGGTAAGGTAAACTTTAATATCACCTGGAGTACGCACTGGATGGACTGGGAAACCATCATTCAACCTATTTATGACAAAATTGGACGTGATTTGGAGCATCTTATCTACTTTACGCACTTTGTCTTTGCGATACCATTCACGGGCGAACTGCTTGATGACAGTTATATATTAGATGCACAGGAAGGGTGGAAACAAGCGCAAAAAAACTTTCACTTCATTCGCAACCATATTAAAATACTCCCTGAATTTGCTGGGATGATAGGCGCACCCAAAGGAATGGAAGTTACCATTGGGGAAAAAGGTTGTACGGCTTTGAAGGAAACCCAAACCCATTGTTACATAAATGGTGACGTATATCCTTGTCTAAATGGCCCTGAGTATGATGGAAATAGAAAGCTCGGTTCATTTTTGGGTAATGAAAACATCCCCCTCCTACGCAAACAGTTCAGGGAAGAACGACTAAAAATGCGGCATGAGTTTTATGATGAGCGTCAGGTTTGTCATGATTGTTTGTTTAGGGCTACCTGCAACAGGTGTTTCCTGAGCTACATTGAACCGAATGCTTCCTTTTGTTCTCAGTCCTATGCGTATTCTATGCCTCGGTTTCTTTATAAATTCTGGCTTGTAACGGGCGAAGAGCCAGAAGAGATTTTTGCAATAAAATATGAGTAATGCTGCAGCTATGAACCAAACAACGCAAAAAATTTGTCCCTTTGGTGCAGAGTGCGATGTGTGTAAACTGTCGCAACCACTTACAACAAACACAATAAAGGAAGATGGCAGCATGGAAACAAACGAACAACAGGAATGCGCGCTTGTGATGCTTTCTATCTTTATGTCTGATGCGGCCATTTTTGCAAAACGTATAGGGGATATTATGGAGGGTGTATGGAAGTAGCAGGATTTCAGCAAGCCTACGCTTTTACCAAACCCGCAGAAGGCGGGTATGTAAATAACCCCAAAGATAAAGGTGGGGCAACAAATTACGGCATAAGCCTGCGCTTTTTGCAAGGTATACAGAAGGAGGAATTTCCTTGGTTTGCCTCTATTGGGGTAGAACTCCCGGCAACTATTGCGACAGTAAAAAGTCTCACGGGAAAGCAGGCAGAAGCAATTTACAGGGAATATTTCTGGAATACTATACCAAGTATAGAAAACTTGCCCTCTGCTATACAGCTTTTTCTGTTTGACGCTTCTGTGAATCATGGCAAGGCAACTGCCGTAAAAATGGCACAAAAGGCTGTAAACACGCTGGAGGATAGACCATTACTTGTAGTGGATGGTATCCTTGGGCTCAAAACAAAAACAGAGCTTCTGCGTATGGATACTCGGCTTATTTCATTTTTGGTGGAAGAAAGGCGAAAGTTTTTCCGTCAACTTGCAGATGCAGAGCCTAGCCAAAAAATCTTTCTTACAGGCTGGCTGAACCGTTGCAATAATTTGAAAAAAGCCATGCTGGCGGCATAAGGAGGTTTTGGGATGTGAATATACCTATTCTCGGTGGCATTATGAATGCCTTTGGAAAACTTTTTGACCGTGTACTTCCTGACCGTAGCAAAGTGAATGAAGCGCAAGCGAGGATAAATGAGGCGGAAGTTTCTACTTCTGGACACACACGTTTGAAAGCCTGGAGGGGTTTTCTTGGCTGGGTGCTGGCGCTTGTGTTTGCCTGGGAGGTGGTTGGGCGCAGTGTAATCGCCACTTACTGGCCAGATGTGATTTTGCCGCCCTCCGTACTTAAGGAAATCACTACGCTACTTTTAGGGATGTTAGGGTTGGGCTTTTAATGGAATTAATCGATCATGTGCTGGAAATCAAGAAAACTCTTGGTGAGCTTTTAGAAAGCACAAAACGCACGGAAAAGAGTCTTGATACACTTACAGCCGATGTAAACAGGCGTTTTGAAGAAATGGAAAAGCGTTTTTATCGCCACGGGGAACGCATTGGCCAAACAGAGCAGCGCCTGCATACGCTTGAGGAAAATACAAGGCTTACAGAACCAAGGCTTGCATCTCTGGAAAGAAATTACCAGGAGATAAAAGAAAAGCGTGATGTTCTGCATGGGTACAGCAAGGGAAAGGCTGTTATCATGGGTGGCATTGTAACAGCCATGCTTATGGTGGCTAATCTTTTAGCCCCTGCTGTAAAAACATTTGTTCTTAACCTGCTCCATAAAATGGGGCTGATGTAAGGAGGATATATGCCGGAAAATGAAGTGAGTTTTGATGAAGAGTTGCTTGATGCAGAGTTGGATACTACAGAAAATGTGGGCGCAGAGTTTCAGGAAGAGTTATTGCCCCCTGTTCCTGCAACAGAAGCCGTCAAGTCAGAAAGCAAACAGGAAAAAAAAGAGCCTGAGGATTTTGACGAACCGGAAAAATACGTCTTGCCCATTTTTGGTAAAGATACGGAAATGGAAGGGGATGAGCTTATCCAGCTTACAGAGGTTGGGGCGTACTTTATGCAAAACAAGGGCAAAATTGAAAATGCGCTTGTTTTTATGGATGAAGTACAGAATACTCCTGGTCTTTTACAGGTTATCCAGGATTATGTGTCAGGCAAACAACCTGCAAAAAAAGAAGCAAAACCAGCGGAAACAATTTTTCCCGAAGGTAGCCAGGAGGTGCAGGGACTTGATCACCTTATTGCCTTGCTTACTCCGCAGTTATTAAAAGTTGTGGAAGAAAAGTATAACCCTGATGTCAGCAAAACTATGCAGGAAGTGCAACAGTTGAGGTTAGCACAAGAGTTTGGACGCTACCATGCTGACCCGGATTACCCGGATATTGTGGGAGCTATGCAAGCCATGCTGGTACAAGAGGTACGCCATAACAAAATGACCATGCAGGAAGCCGCGGCTACAGAGCAAAAACTACGCAATGATCCGGTTTTTTTTGGCCAGCATTTTACACTTTTCAAAAAGTTTTTAGCGCAAGCCAAAAATGAAGGGATTCTGGATTCCCCTGCTTCCCCTGTTTCCTCTGCTACTTCTGATGAAAAAACACCTGCTAAAAGCAAAACACCTGTGCGTGTAGTTCCGCGTGCACCTATGCTGGAGTCTGGCAAAGCTGCCGCACAGGACGTGGATAGTATGAACCATGTGTGGGAACGGGCACTTGCCGGGGATGCCAATGCGCTTTCCGCTTTGTATGATATGCAAATCTAACCCTCTAAACAAAAAAGGAAAACACTATGGGTACTGAAGTAAAAAGTGTTGTAACAACAACATATTCTCCAAAGTATGACAACAGTCTTAAACCGTCTGTTTCTGATCGAATTGGGCTTTTTTCCCCCACTAAAACCCCTTTTCTCGCTATGCTGGACAATGCCACAGCCAAGCAACGTAAGGAAGAATGGTTGGAAGACGAACTTAACCCTCCTGGTGAAAATGCGCATGTGGAAGGTTTTGATGTGGTGACAACAGAAGGCCTGGCTCCAGACCGTTTTGATAACTTTACCCAGATTTTTGAAAAGGATTTTTCCGTTTCGGGTACTGCGGAAGTTGTGGATAAATATGGTCGTAAAGGTGAACTGGCGCGTCTTCGCAAACTGAAAACAAAAGAACTGGCTACAGATTTGGAGTGGGCGTTTTTAAACGGTATCCGTCAGGCCGGCACCGGCAGCACTCCCCGCAAAATGGACGGTGCTTTTGCTTTTGTAGATAAAGCCACGGAATCTTACTTTGATTTTGAAGGCAGTTTTGCAGATACCAATACCATCACAGAAGATATTCTTTTAGATGTTATGCAGGGTATCTGGGACGTTGGCTGTGAAGCGGACACTGTGCTCGCCCCCATGAACCAAAAGCGGAAAATTTCTGATTTTACAGATAAAGGCCGTCTTACTATTAACCAAAATGCAACAGAAAAGAAAATCACCCTTTCTGTGCGTGTTATTGAAACGGATATGGGTACTGTAGCTATTGTAGCAGAGCGTTTTATTAAACCAGAAACAGACAATGGTAAAGAGTACGATAAACTTTTAGTGTTTCAGAAGGATATTTTTGAACGCCTCACTTTGCGTCCTATAAAGGAAGATCAGCTGGCAAAAAGCGGTGACAGTGACAAACGTATGCTTGTCACAGAGCAAACGCTAAAATGCTCTACTAAAAAGGGCGTGGGATCTGTTGAAAAACTTAGCCGCGTGAAAGTGGCGTAGTCAAACAACGGTACGGGGGCCGTTGTATAAAGGAAAGAGAATGGATATTTGCAGCCAGGACGCAATTATTTTTCGAGATGTGCATACATACGCCAAAGAAGTGGAGGCAAACAGCCGTAATGGCATGAGCAAAAAAGGAACCCACAGAGTAATTGGGGAAATTCCGCTTACAGAATACCTGCGCCTTTTGGATGAAAAAAAAGCACGGGGGGAAGTGCTGGAAGGTAAGGATTTACGCCAATATTTAGCAAAGCATCCAGAATTCCGCACGGTTTTCGCACTGGACACAGGCAATAAAGGGCAAACACGGGTGAATATATGAGCCTTGCCAATACCATTGTACACAATATCCGTGAAAGCGTGGGTGACTTGCAGAATACGCGTTGGTCTGACGCGTTTATCTGCGAAGAGCTGAACAAAGCGGCAGGTCGCCTGTTGGGGCTTTTTAAAAAACATGGCATTGATTATGGCCACGGGCGTGCTTGTATCACTCTGGAAGCAGGGGAAGATGCATTCCCTTTGCCTGCTGATTTTCGCGGGGTTGTGGGGCTTTACAATGGCGGACGTCTTGTGGAAATGCTTTCCACAGAAGCATGGGAAACTATCCAAGCTTTTATGCCCTTTGCGGTTTGGGCAGTGGATGGTAAAAACGGCATTCTTAAAACGAGCTCACCCCAAAGGGTCACTCTTGTATTGCGATACTGGAAAGAGCCAGATCCAGTGCGAGACTTGGCCTCTTTTATGCCATGGGAAGGGGTGTTTGATTCTCTTTTAGCGGATTATGTGCGCCTTAGGCTTGCAAATTATGATGAAATGACGATTGCACAAGATACCCAGCTTCTGGCAGATATGGAAAACAGCCTTTTAACACTGGCCCTTGCTCGTAAACCTTCCGTAAAAAAATCAAGGGGCTGGTTGTAATGCCACAACGAAGCCGCAAACACGCACAGGTAAAGGTCGTGCAGGTGTTTCCAGGGGAAGGCCTCGATCTTTCTGCTTCACCAGCATCTATTGGCGCAAATGCCCTCACACGGGCTTATAATTTTTGGTACCATCCGGCTATACAGGGTATTTCAACACGTTTTGGTTTGCAGCCATACGGGGTGCCAGTCCTTGAAGGCGGTATTGATCTTCTCCATTACCATGTATTGCCAAATGGCGCGGCATACATTCTGGCGGTTTCCGGCTCTAAACTTTGGAAACTGGATGGGCAAGTTTGGGAAAAAGTGCTGGATTTGCAGTGCTTCCTACCCTCTGTTCTTTCATTTAACTGGATTTTGCTTGTGGCAGATGGCAGAGATGCGGGTCTTATAGAAGTGAATTTGCAAACAGGAGAAACACCCAAGGTCATACCAGGAAGTCCCCAAAAACCTACGGTGCTTGGTTCAGTGGCGGACAGGGTGGTATGCAATTCCCTGTCTTCGCCCGATGCTGTGTTTTTTTCGGGCCCTGAGCAATACGATGAATGGAGCACCATAGATGGTGCAGCAGCTCTTATTGTGCAGGCAGGATTTGGGGATGGTATGGAAATAAATGGCTTTGCTGCCCTGTACAATGTCTTGCTTGTTTCCAAGGTACAAAAAAACGCGATGGGTGATGTTATTGCCAAGCGCCTGCACATGGTAAGTACAGCTGGAACCCCCGCAAGCTGGTTTGCCGCACAAGTTTCTGCCACAAACGCGGGAGCTTTCCAGAATGCCATTATTTCCGTGGCTGACAAAGCTTTTTTTTTGGATACAGACGGCCCACAAAGTGTGGCCCCTTCACCTGGCGGCGCGTATGGGGATATTGCCATAGATGCCAAGATGACACCTAAAATACAGGCAATGGCTGCACCAGCAACAAGTGGGGCAAGCAGTGTCCTTGTGGTCTTTGTCAAAAACCTTGCCCAGGTGTGGTTTATGGTGCGCCGCGGCAACAGTGTAAAAATATTTCTTGCGCATCCTTTGCGTGATAATGCCTGGACAGAATTAGATTTCCCCGTTTCCTTGTATGCGCTGTGTGAAACAGGAGAAAAAATTCTGCTTGGTGGGGCAGATGGTGTTTTGTACGAACTTTCCGGTGTTGAGGGGGTAGACATTTTAGGCGGGTCGGAAGGTAAGGCTATTCTTGTTTCCACAACCCTGCGTACTCGGCGTTATGAAAACATGGGTGGCGATTTATTGCTTAGACAAATAAAAGCCAATATTTTCCGAATGGCTCCAGCCCTTGTCAATATTGAAGCTGTGAGCGGAGCGAATGATGAACGTTTTTTAATACGACAAGTGGAGACCGCCGCTATTGGTACAGCAGATCAAAAGATTTTTGACGCAGAAACAAAAATTACATTTTCTACTTGGAGTATTTTTGGAGGTAACGCAATACCCAAACAATACTTTGACTATAAAGCCAATGTCCGTAAGGCGGAAATGTGCCTGCAGATACGCACAACAGGTGGGGTTATTGCTGTGGAAAACATTGTAGCGGAATTTGCGGTGTTGAGGTGAGATATGGCAAGCATTGGTTTAGAAAAAATTCTACAATTACTCAAGAACACTCAACCTAAGCAGAAATTCTTAATAGGAGAGCTTCCACAAAGTGCTTTGAAAGATTTGAATAAATTAAATCCCGCATTTCGGACGCCAGATACTATGACAACAACACATGCAATGGAAAGTCGTTTTCAAAAAGATAATTGGCAACCGGAAGAAACAGCAAGGTCACTTGTAGAGCTTCTAAATAGTGGGGAACTGCTACGGGGTATACCCAATAAACCAGGTGGTGGTAGAGCCGCTAATGAGGCACTGTGGCTTCCGGGTGACCCTGTGTCACTCTTTGCACCGGCTGTGCCCTTAAGCAGCGGGGGGATAGAAGTCCGCACAATATTTGAAGATAAATTTGATAATATTTTAAGAATGCTGGAAAAACAGCCTGACCGTTGGGGGGACGGGGCACTCCCCATATCTAGTTTACATCGTAATACTTCGTACGGAGGGACTAGTTCGCAGCGGCCCCGACTTTCTGCTGTCAACAATCAGCCTGCTGTGGAAACAACATTAGCGGAAATATTTGAGAAGGTCAAGAATAGCAAAAAATCTGTTTTACCCCCACTCGCCCTTGGTACGGCTGCAACAGGCGCTGGTCTTTTGGGTGCGCCTTCAGGGGCAGAGGCAAATAACAAGGTGAATATGGGACTAAAACCAAATTTAGCTAAAATGTTAGAGTGGCTAGATGCGCTTAAGGCTGGAAAAGAAGTGAACATGGAAAAGATTGTGCATGGGCCTGTACAAGACAACGTTTTCGAGATTCTTAATAAACAAGAACCAAAATTTTCTATCCCCGAATATGTTTCTACTCCGTTTAATATTCAGCACTATTTGGATTCCCGTATGGGAAAAGATGCGCTTTCTAATGAACAGATAATTGAAATACTCAAGGGGATAACGGAAGGCAAAAATGTTTTTTATAAGCAAGGAAATCCACCATTTCAGCATGGCGTAGCCGCAGTTTCAAACCCCGTATCATTTACAGCAGCACTTAAGCCAGAAAATGGAATGGCCGGTATATACCAAGCAAATCCTGTAGATACAAAAAGGCTCCTTAATAAATTAAGGAGCCAAAACAATGAGGAACTGGGGGTACAGCACATCCCGTTTAACCTTACTCTTGAGGATAACCCCAATAGTTTGTTTTCGCTGCAAGCACGATTCTCAGCTGACAGTTCCTCTCTGGAAAAAAGGATAAGGGAATTAGGCCAAAACGTCAAGAAAGACCCTAAAAGCCTTTTACCTCCTCTAACCCTTGGTACTGGGGCAGCAGGTGCTGGCCTTTTGGGTGCGCCTTCAGGGGCAGAGGCCAGCCACGGCCATACCTGGAGTATGCAACCAAACAGTAGAGAGCTGCAAGAGATACTATCTGTAGTAAGAAGTTTAGGAGCAGGTATAAAGCAACCTCAACGCTATGCGCAAGATTGGTCAGAATTTGAACGTGAATGGGCCAACGGAAATTTTCATATCAATGAGCCCGGCCTCAGGGAACCTTTATGGTCGCCAGCGGATTTACCTGCTGCATTTGCAGGTGGTGCTATTGGAGCAGCTGCTAAACCTATACTCGCTGGTTTAGGAGCCGCGCTTATGGATGCGCCGGCTACAATCGGTTTGGGTTGGGGGATAGAAAATATGGAAAGAGGTTTTGAGTTGTTACAACATTTGCCGAAAGGTTTTAGTTACAACTGGGGGAACCAATGATACATGCGATAACACAAAATAATATAGCTCTCGCGTGGTCGCTTGCTGCTCCCTGGATGCAAAAAGCATTTGGGCGTGGCGGTGGGCAAGGTTACCCCATACAAGATTTACTGGCGGATATTCAGGAAGGTACAAAACGTCTGTACTGTGTGTGTGATGATGTTGGCCGCATTGCCTGGCTCTGCATGGGGGTAAAACAAAACAGCGAACACAGAACATGCCATGTATACGCCATTGGCGGGCATGGTGCACTTGCCATGCTGCCCGAAATTGTGCCCTTTGTCGAAGCTTTCGCAGTTTATAATGGGTGTAAATATGTAAGCTGTTCAGGACGTAAGGGGTGGGAGAGAGAACTTAAAAAATACGGATGGGCCGAAATAGCCAGAACATATGGGAAGGAGATAGGATAATGGGAAGTAAAAATGATGGTGGTGGCGGTGTGGATGTATACAGCGCAAACCCTCCGTGGCTGGATAAGTTTGGTGAAAGTAACGCGGGCAAATTTCAGGAGTGGATGGGCAAGCTGGAAAATTACCAGCCGTATCCACAAATGAAAAACCCGTATGATGAGTATAAAAGCCTTTTTTCAGAAGAGAAGGGCAAAGGCTATCTGGACGCCTTTTCCGCTGCACCAAAGGCGGCCTATGATCAGGCGCTTACAGATACCAAGAACCTCTTTGGTGCGCGTGGTATGTATGGCAGCGTTGGTAATGGTATGATGAGTGGAGCGCTTGCGAATGCCGGGCAAAACTACGCCACCAGTATGGCAGATGCACAGGTAAAAGCGCAAAATGCGCAAGCCATGGACTTTTATAATTCTGCCAGGGGGCAGGAGTGGGCAAATCAAAACAAACTGGATGCTGTTAATTATGAAAACACCATGAAACAGCAAATTCTGGCGAACTACCTTTCTTCTCTCGGTGTTTCTATACCAGCGATTAGCAGTGGGCAAGTTGTGGAGCAAGATAGTGGGGACGATGGAAAGGGTGGAATGGGCTCTCTTCTTGGTGGTATTGGTTCTATTGGTGGATTATTTTTCTAACTTTTCAACATAAGGGCGGTGCAACATGGCTGCTAGACGTATAAAAAACTACAAACGTAATACTTTGGCGGATACTTTGGGTGCAGTTGGGCAAGGGCTTAACGGTTTTGCAAGTAGCTATATGGGCAAAAAGCAGCTTGATATGGCCAAGGAGCAAAACGAAGCACAAAAAGCCATGCAGGAAAAAATGATGGGGCTTATGGAAAATATGTACCCGCAAGGGGCGGGACAAACTGGGCAGTCTGGAATGCCTTCCTTTACACCATTCCAAGCAACGGCAGGGGGTGCTGGGGCTCCCGCGCAGGCAGTCCCTCCTTTTGGGCAAGGCTTAACTATTAATCAAAATCTGCTTGATAGTGTTCTGAAAAAGGCCACACCGTTTTATAACCTGAATGGGTGGGGTGCATAATTATGCCTATTGTGATAAAAGCACCGCAACGCCAATACGCGCAAAACCCCATAGGGGATGCTATGGAGGGCTACTGGTCGCGTGCAATGGCTATGGAAAACCAGCAAAACAACGGAATGAAGGATATGCTGGGACTTGCAGGTATGGGGATGCAGCTGCAGGACAGAAAGCTTGGCATGGAAAAAGAAGCCAATCAAGAGACAAATAGGACACAGTTTTATGAGCAGCTAGCAGCCGCAAACCCGCAGGACATAAAGAGTGCGTATAATTTTGCCATAAATGCTATGGGGCTTTCCCCAGAAGAAGCAAGCAGGTATTTGGGAAATGCCAGTCAATATTTTGATACGCAGGATGCTATGCGTTCGCGCAGGGTTTCCGAAAGCAGGCAGTGGGCAACAGCCAACAAGCCACAACTTGTTCAGGGACAAGACGAATACGGACGGCCTGTATATTACGAATACGGCAATGGAAGCTTAAAAGCGCTTGAAGCTCCTCAGCGTGGTGAGCAAAGTGCATCTACGTCTTTAACCCAAGAGAAAATGCCTCAGGGAAATGAAAAAACACCTATCCAAGCTTTACTTAACAGCGTCGGCCTTGATTTATCTAAAATTTATTCTGATAACGCCGCACAACCCTCGCATAATCAAGGGGTAGTGCCAGGTATGGTTGTAGACGCATCTGGTGTGCCTACTCAAGTTCCTTCAGATATTCCATGGGGTAAGCAGGAAAAGCTTTTTGTTAATGGAAAAGAATACTATGGGCAGTCTTCAAAAAATGGACAATTCTTCAAGGTTGGCGGCGAAGTACCAACCAAACGGAATGCAGACCCAGCCCTTACACAAGCAAATGCCGCCCAACTCAAAAAAGATCAGGAAATTTCGGAAGCAGCCCTAAATTTTATGGGACAGGCCGAAACAGCTATGCAAGCGCTTGATGGGGTAAACACTGGCCCAATGTTTGGTATCGAAAAAGGAGCAAGGCAGGTTGGCCAGTATTTAGGAATTGGAGATCAGCAAACTCTTGCGAATATGGAAACACTTGATAGTTCTATGGAGTATATCCGTCTTAATCTTTCGGAATTTATGAAAGGTGCTATATCTGAAAAAGAGCAAGAGATTATGCGGCGTGCCGCAGGCTCAACCTCATTGTCTCCTCAAGGTCTTAGGGAAGTTTTGCAAACTGCGTACAACATACGCAAAAGACAATACGATGATGCCACGGCAAGACGTAAATATTATGAAGACAATGGTACATTTTATGGCTATGAACCACAACGGTACAGTTCACAATTTCCTCTTCCAGCCGGCTTTGAGGTGATACAATGAGAATAGCCCATAACCCTGAAACAGGGGAGTATTTGGGTCTGCAAAATGGTCAATGGCAAAAGCTTAGTATTGCACAAAACGACAAGGGGGAAAAGCTTTACCTTTCTCCTGAAGGTTGGCAGCCGTTAGACTTTGGCAAAGTGGCAAAGCCAGATATTCCTATGCCGCAGATAGAAAGCTCTGAAAGCAATCGCGCATTGCGTGATCTTGGGCTTGGTACACGTTCTGTGCTGGAAGGTGTGGGTGCCATTCCCGGCATGGTATACCCATTACTGAATTATGGTGCAGAAAAACTTGGTGCAGGGGCAAACTTTTTTGGCACAAACCCCGGTAGTGGTATAGCCGATTTTATCGGTTTGCCAAAAGCAGAAACAGATACGGAAAAATTTTATTCTGCCATTGCAGAAGGTGGAGCTAGTGTTTTACCAACGCTTGGGGCAGGCGCAGTTATGCAGGGGGTTGGTAAGCTACCAACAATAGCAAAAGCTTTTACGGAATTGCCCAAAACGCAAATTCTTTCTGGTATGGCTGCAGGTGGGGCTGTGGAAAAAACGCAACAGGCAGATGCTCCAATTCCGGTACAGATGCTTGCTGGTTTGGCTGCAGGGGCGACTCCATTTGCCGGGGCAAGTCTCGTGAATGCGGGGCTGGCAAGTGCAAAAAAAAGTATTAGCTTATTGGACAGATTAACCGACAGTGGCCAGGAGCGCATAGCGGGTGATATTCTTACAAAGTTTGCTACTCAAGGTTCTAAACGTCTTGTAGATACAAATGGAAAAATTCTTTTTCCTGATATTCCTGACAATTCACTGGAAAAAACATTACGTTTGCTTCAACAAGGAAATGGGGAAATTGTTCCCGGTTCTGTGCCAACAACTGCGCAGCTCTCCCAAAATGGTGGGCTTGCAGTTTTGGAAAAAGCCATGAACTCAACTAAGCGTGGGGCAGAACTGAATGCACGGTGGGATGCCCAAAAAGCAGCACGGCAAGAGGCAATAACTCCTGTGCTTAATGCAGCCCGTCAGCGTTTAGAGGAACAAGCGCTAGGTATTCCGGAAGATTTACGTGCGGCAGCACCGAACAGGGCATATTCTTCTCCTCGTGAACTTGGGGAAATAGTTCTTTCTGAAGTAAAAAATGCCGAAAAAGCGGCAAAAATAAAAGCGCAAGAAAGGTACGATTTGGTTGACCCAGAAAAAACATCCCGTTTTAACGGTTCAGAGCTTCTTGAGAGTTGGATGGCGAAGCTTGATGCCGATGATCTGGAAGATTTGCCGCCGCTTGCGCGTAAAGAATTTGAAAGGCTGTATGCCTTTGTGGAAAAGCAGGAACCCATTCCCTACGAACGCTTGCACAAAGCTTTGCAGCGTATAGGCTCTGCTGCTTTCGATGCGGGCAATGGTGCTAACCCCGACCGTAATGCAGCGCGTCTTGCTGGTATTATGAAGCAAGACCTGGAGGATTTTATTTATAATTTCCGCGGCAAGGAAGTTGATCCCATGGATGTCAATCTTACCGCGCAAGCGCAACACAGCATAAAGCAAAATGCAACCTCTTTGGTCGAAAATGATCCATTTACCATGTCGCTTATGGATTTGCAAAAAGCTGGTATTCGGCGCACTCCTGATCTGGAAGACCGGTATGGGAAAGACCTTATCCGTGATATGAACAAGGTTTTTCCTGGGCTTATACGGGAAAATGGCCGAGTAGGGTATGATCAAATAGGGGAATATTTTTCGCACCTTGATCCTGCAAATGGAAGTTTTGGAAAAGGAGCCAATGCGTATGACTTCGACAATTTTGCCGGTCGCATTTTAGCTGGCGATGTGAGATACAGAAAGGCTATTGATAAAGTGAATGAAGCTCTTTCTGGGCAAACAAAAAAAGATATTGCAGATGATTTGAGCAATGCCCATGGTCTTGAAGCATTTGATGCACAGATGTTACAAGAAGCAAGGGCTGGGTGGGCTGATATGGCAAAACGTTACCGCAATAAGCCAGTTGCTCCCTTGGTGGAACATGGAAATTATGTTGGTGGGGCGAATACAAACACATCTGAAATTCCTGGACGTTTTTTTACGGCTGGCAAAGGTGCTTCGGAAAACATGCAAGCACTTTCTAAAATGGCCCTGGGCGAAGAAAATGCCCCCTTTGCCCGCTCCTTTGCTGCCCAAGAAGCTATGCACGAATACAGTATCCAGCAAGCGTTGGCAGAAAGTGTACGGCCTGATGGTACTATGGACGCGCAAAAAATGGGAAAATTCCTGCGCCGGTTTGCGCCTGCCATTGAAGAAATGGGAGATCCTTCACTGCGTAGGCTTTTTGTAAAGGCACAAGCGTCTGCTGATTTATCGGCACGACAACAAAGTGCTTTTGCTGGAATTGCCAAACAAAATAGAGTGGGAGAATGGGAGCTTAACCACAAGAACGGAAAATACCCTTCGCTTGACGGGGCAGGACTTTTCCCAGATGAAATGCAGGCATTAGGAGCCGTGCAGCAAGACGCTGCTCGTGCCAATTCCACAATCCATCAGGCATCTGTTATAGGTTCTCCAACTGCACAATTACAAAAGGTTTTGAATGATATAAAGCAATATGGGTATGAAGCTGGAAAAAGTGGTTTTTTGAAGAATGCGTTTAACAAAACTATTGGACACTTCACTAATTTTGCCGATGAAAACATCGAAAATATGCTTGTAGATGCTGTCCTTGAACCAAGCATTGCGGCTAAATTTCTTTCTAATACAAACGCGATGAAAGGGAGTATGCGTAGTCCTTTGGAAAAACTCGGACGCTGGGGAAGCCGCCAAGAGCTTGACCTAAACGCCATTAAGCAATCTCTTGGAAAACACACCACGGCGTTGGAACTTTCTGAAGGACGCAATATGCTGCCAGTTGTCAATGACCAGGAAGACAGAAAAGGCGCATTGCGGCAAAGCCTGAACGCCCTTTTCCCGGATGAACCTGAACGTATTATGCGTGATATAGAAAGTAGACTGGAAAGTAGCCTTTTTGCCCCACAGCAACCAAGGCCTATACAAGACCCGCTTGGTGATTTGCTAAAGCGCTATGGGTACGCCAAGGCGTAAAAAAGGGTCTTGCGACCCTTGGTTATTTGAGAAATGAAGAGAGATTATTTGAACCGCCTACGGGGAAAAGGCTCGTGGGTGGATACTACACGTAATGCTTTTCTTGCTGGCATGCATAAAAGTCATGATCAAAGAGAGCATTTTGTTGGCTGGGTTCACTATGTACTTGTCCACGTCCATAGTTTATATCAACACACTGTTCCGGGTTAGGTGAAAATCCCATGTTGACGAGCGTTTCCATTATTTTTGCATGCTGTTGCAAGGCAAAAGTTTCAGTTTGTGATTTGGTTGTTTCTATTTTTTGGCACTCAGTTTGTATGCCCATAATGCCTCCAGCTATTTGCAAAGATACTCACGGTTATGTATGAAAGGCACGAAGCCTTATGTAGCCGTATTTTTTTGGAAACTTTTAGTTAAAGAATTTCAAGAGAAACATATTGGCACGGAAGTTTTACTGGTGAAGGTTTCTTCCATGAATATATGTCCTTATATGGGGTTGGAAATAGTAATTCATCACTTGGTGTTCCCAAGTAGCTAACTTCTATTGATAAAGTCCATGCAAGGCTATTGTTGCTCGTAGTGTCAAGGTATATTGTATGAACTGAAGCTTTCTTTAACCCACTCATAAAAAGATCAGAAATTTCTGTATACTCATAGATACCTTTTGCTTTCTTTGTAAACTCCGCTTCCCAGCTTGCAGATGCTACTGTGCAAACATTTTTACTCAACTCTGAGATCTCAGAAAATGACTCGGTCATTGTGATTTGATCATCGCAGAACTTTAATAACACTTCAAGTTGTTGGCTTACATACTCAGTTTGATAGTTGCGTGATGTATTAGTTTTTATATTCCTAAGTTCTTCTGAATCTATATAGCTGCATAACTCTTTTTTTTGAGATTCATACTTTTTTATTTCTTCTGGCGGTGGAACTGGAGTTGTATTCATGTTGTGTAATCTGATATATGAGGATTCAAAAAAGCAATAGAGCTTATTTTCGTTTATAGCTGAACACTGTGCAATAATTTTTTCAAACCTTTTCCCCTCGTCCGCAAGACCATATACTATAATTTGATTAGGTGTGTTTTCTACAGCAAAAGCTAGTTCTGTTTCTCCAGCTACCCAAATGAAAACAAGCAGTGTAAAAAAGAAAATTTTCATAATCCCACTCCTTTTTTTCAGCCATACCACGAGTAAATCTAAAAGGAAAGTAGGCATTAGAGGGTGTGGTAAAACAACTAAAAAGGAGCATAAAATGCCATTTAATCCCACAACAAAACGTTTCTATCAAGACCCCACAACAATTTTAGATGTAAACCCAGACGGTGATACCGTGAAGCAAGGCTTTACAGACCGTGAAAAACCTGCGTGGGCTTCGCTCTATCAAGATTTGAATATTCTTATGGCCAATGGAGCGGCGGGGCAACCGGATGGACAAACATTACAATCAGAAAACGGTATATGGAGCGTGATAGCAGATGCCATGATACCCAAAGGGCTAATAGCCCTTTGGAATGGCACAATCGTTAATATCCCCACTGGCTGGGCATTATGTGATGGTCAGAATAATACCCCCGATTTGCGTAACGTGTTTGTTATTGGTGCGCATTCCGACCACGATGGTAAGGCACAAAGCACTATCACAGGCAATGCCACACAAAAAGGAGGGAGCAAGGATGCCGTGGTTGTAAGCCATGGGCACGGCGCAAGTTCAAGTAACCCAGGAAACTTTATTACCGGTGGTTTCCATGTAAACCGCGGTAGTAAGGTATCATCTTGGGGAGTCTTCAGTCTTGCGGATGGCCCCACATACAATGTCTACCAGTACGGAAATGACGGATCTCAAAAATGGTACCAAACGGTTAATATTGCAGCTGGCTCCCACGCTCATGCCATTACTGTAAACAGTGCGGGTGAAAGTGGTGCAAACAAGAATTTGCCTCCATATTACGCTCTGGCTTATATTATGAAGGTGTAGGGTAAACTTAAACAAAAAAATCCCCGGTCTAAGCCGGGGCTTTTGGCTGTACACTTGAAACTAAGTGTACGCATGCTTGTAATATATTTATTTTATTATATTAATATTAGGACTCAAAATCCGCCGGGGGCAACCCCTTGAGAGTTCGAGTCTCTCCCTCGGTACCAAATGAAAAAAATACCAGTAAAAATAGCTGGTTGTTGCCTTACAATGGTCTGCTTCAAGTTTTTGGTCACAAACGTGGTCACAAAAACGAAGGAGGCCTTTTTTTATGCCGTGCGTTCCACATACACCCGTAAACCTAAAGGTTGTTTTTTCTGTAAAAGATGCTTCACTAAGCAGGTGACGGTGTTGGCACACGCGAAGCGGTTTTGTTGGCACAAAATACCTGCGCGTCACTAAAAAAATTTTCACATTTCGCCCTGGAGCGCGAAAAGCAGTTTTAATTAATACGATAAACACTGTTAATTAAGTTCTGCGTTATTTTGCTACAAATAGTGACTTCTTGTTATTAGTGCCGTTATGTTCAGCCAGGCTTTTTGTTGCTTCTGCACAGGTTTTCAGGCTGGTAAGTGGTCATCAGAAGCCAAACATTTTCTTTTTGCAACATGGGTAGACAAAACCCCCATCAGGGTGACAAAGTTTTGGCCTTTCAGGCGTTTATCCTTTGTGTAGGCTGATGGGGGTTTTCCCTCCAAAAACATTGAGAGGGGGGTTAGAATTCGATCTTCATATCTGTTTTGCGTACAATATCACGCTTATAGGTAATAAAGGCCACAAGGATATACAAGAAGGCCACAACCAGGTTCAAGGAGCCGACAATAAAGAGGGAGGTCTGGAGCGAGCCAAATGTCATGGACATCCACCCGATAAGCACAGGCCCCACGGCCATCCCAAAGAAGTTTTGCGCAAAAACTTGCAAGCTTAATGCAGAGGCGCGTATCCCAGGGTGAACAAGGTCAGTGATAATGGTCATACCGGCAACAGTTGCGAACCCGCCAAAGCAGCCGGAAATCAGGAATAACGCGCACTGGCCAATGCTGCCTGGCGCCACAATACCACTGTAGGCCGTCATAGCCATAGCAGCCTGGCAAATAAGCACGATGAATGTGATGATTGCCGCGCCGCTCAGAAACTTTTTGCGCATGTAGTCGATGGCCGGGCCTGCAATGGCTGTGGAGACAAGCACGGTAAGCATGAGTCCGGCGGAAATGGTGGCGGCTGTAGCTGGGGTGAACTGGGCCACACGCACAAAATACATAGGACGCCATGCTGTGGCAGAGGCACCAACCATTTGGAATACAATGGAAGCCAGAATAATAAGCCAGAAGGTGGGCATTCCCGCCAAGGCGACAATAGTGCTGATGTAGGTAACTTTTTTCTGCGGAGCGGGTGCAGGTGCGGCGGCAACAGGCTTTGTTTCCACGGGTGCTTTGACAGTAGCAGTTTTTTTGCCAGTGTCTTTGGAAATATCTACGGTCTTATAGTCCTTGATAAGAAAAGCAAGTAAAGCAACCAAAATACCGGGAATAGCCACAATACCGAACGCGTGACGCCAGCCTACTGTGGCGCCCAGCCACCCACCAAAAAAAAGGCCCAAAGGTGTGCCCATAGTCAGGGCCAATTGCACAATCGCCAGTGCTTTAGAACGGTGCTTTTTGGGAAATTGTGCGGTAAGCAGGGCGCTAGCTGCGGGGTTATAACCAGATTCACCCGCACCAACAGCAAAACGTGCAATCAGCAGGTGTGCAAAGTTGCCGGCAAAAGCGCAGGCCAGACTTGCAAAACCCCAAACCAGACCCATAAGAGCCAGCATTTTTTTACGGCTCCATTTGTCTACCAGATACCCGCATGGCACAACTAAAAGCGCGATGGAAATGTTGATAATACCAACAAGTGAACCTACTTCCAAGTCTGTCAGGTTCCACTCATCGCGTATGTAGGGGAGCAAAGAAGCTAAAATTTGGCGGTCAATAATGTCAAACAGCGCCAAAAGAAATACGATGCTCACGGTAAACATGGCAGTTTTTTTCCCAACTGGCCATACCACTTTTTCTTCCTGTTCTTGGTCCATGGTACCTTCCTTTTTGTTTCTGACGGGTCAAACACAATTCTGCGTACTCTGATTATTGGCACTTTTTTAAGACCGAAAAGTCAATGCGTTATGCCAATTTGACTAGAGCAATTTCCATACCACAATGTGATATTTTGAACATGCTGATTTTATTTGTATAAAAATTTCCTTTGCTCTTTATTCTCGAAATAAAGAGTCTTTTTTTTAAGAATAGGCCATCAATTCCCTTATTCCTTGAAATATAATAATTAAATAACTAGCGTTATTTCGTGATTTGTTATACGATAAATTTACGCCAACATGCTGGTACATTTTGCTTTTTATTTGCGATTGTACACTTGCAATTAGCCCCATTCCCCCCTATACCTGCGTGCAGGGGCAAGTCGAAACTGCGGGGTAAATGCTTCTGCACCGAGGCGCTTTAAAGGAAAAAGATGATAGAGGAAAAAAAAGCGCATGCAAATTTGGGAAGAGAAAGTTCTTGCGGAATACAATGTGCTCTTTGGAAAACTGGTAGGGCAGTACGGCCTTAAAAGCACGCTTGCGTATCTTTTAGCATTTATACGTAATGCGCTTCCTGTGGATCGTATTTTCTGCGCGTTTGCTACACCTGATGGTGGCACTATTGAAATAGCAAGCGCCCACCATGATAATACACATCCAAAAAACACTATCCACTACACAAAAAAGCAATTTATTGTAGAAAAAATTTTTGTACCTGGGTCAGCTAATGCAGTTTTTCTTCTTTCTCTTGCAGGAGGAAAAACAGGTACCACCATGTATATGGCAGAAGCAGAATATTCAAGTATTCTTATTCTGCCTGTGGGGGATATGTTATCAGGTGTCTTAAATATTACTTTGTCATTTATGTCACAGCAGGTAGACTTTTTTAATCCGGAAATGGTGCCTGATTTTTTGTCTATCACTATGGCTTTGCGTCTTCTTATCGCCAGAATGTTCAGTGTGCACCCACAAGTTTCTTTGGAACAATCCAGAAAAATGGATTCTGTTATAGAGCTACTTGATATGTGCCCTGGCTTAAGCGCAACTATGAACAAAGTGCGTAAAGTTGCGCAAGAGGAAACCACGGTCCTTATCCAGGGGGAAACTGGTGTGGGCAAGGAAATGGTTGCAGAAGCTTTGCACTGCCTGTCTTTGCGGCACGATAAAGTATTCTTGCGGCTTAACTGCGGCGCTATCCCAGAAAATCTTATAGACAGTGCGTTTTTTGGGCACGAAAAAGGCTCTTTTACTGGCGCGGTTATGGCCCAAAAAGGCTATTTTGAACAAGCAGACGGGGGTACACTTTTTCTGGACGAAGTGGGGGAATTGTCTCCTATGGGGCAGGTGCGCCTGCTCCGCGTGTTGGAAAAAGGGGAGATCCAGCGTGTGGGTTCCCCGCGTTGTATTTCAGTCAATATCCGGGTGCTTGCCGCTACCAACCGCGACCTCAACCAAATGGTCAGGGACGGTACTTTCCGGGCGGATTTGCTTTATCGCCTGAATTCATTTCCTGTTATCATCCCATCCCTGCGGGAACGCCGGCGCGATATCCCTATTCTGACACAATATTTTTTGCGCAAACTTTGCCAGAAACTCAAAGTAGATCTTTTGCCCAATATTGCACGGGCAGAGCTGGAAAGTCTTTATTTCCATGACTGGTTTGGTAATGTGCGGGAATTGGAGCACAGCATAGAGCAGGCTTTGCTGCTTGCCAAAAATGGCAATACTGTTGAACCGTTATGTTTTTTTCTGCCCCAGGCGCAGGATATGCTGGAGGAATGCCCGCCGCCTCTTTTGCGGGACCCACCGCTGACTTTAGTCAACCTGGAGAAAGAATATATTGAACTCATTCTGCGCCAGACAAACCACACCATTAATGGTGAGCACGGGGCCGCGCATATTCTGGGTATGCACCCAAGCACCCTGCGGAGCAGGATGAAGCAACTTGGCATATCCAGCCATGGCATAGCTGGGCGGCATACGCATAAAGAAGAAAAAAATTTCGCGTAAATGCAAGTTGTGCCTGTCTGAGGCGGCACAATTTCTTTATATTTTGCAAAACATTACCCGTTTTTGGGAAATTTCCCTTTGTGCAATTGTATCATTTTGCTAGCAAAAGCTGTTTTGAGAGATAAAAAAGCGACATTTGGGGTTCCAAATGTCGCTTTTTTGTAAAAAATACGGACAATATAATGTGATTATTCAATTCGCCTTTGGCGGAAAAGGCGTATTAAAAAATCCGAGTTTGAGGGAATACAAATATGAATACACCAACACTTAAAACAGACAGAATAATTTTAAGGAAGTTTACAAAAAAAGATTTGGAAGCCTTATACAATATTTTTAGTGATAGTGAAGTCAACCGATTTTTACCATGGTTTCCGTTAAGAACCATGGAAGAAACAAAACTTTTTTACAAGGAACACTTTGAATGCAAGTACAACCAAAAGAGGGGCTATAACTACGCAATATGTTTAAAAGAAAATAACCTTCCCATTGGCTATGTCAATGTTAGCATGAGCGAGGGATATGATTTTGGTTATGGACTTTGTAAGGAGTTTTGGCACAAGGGCATTGTTACAGAAGCAAGCAGAGCCGTTATTGAACAATTGAAAAAAGATGGTGTTCCATATATTACAGCCACACATGACATCAATAATCCGAGAAGTGGAACAGTAATGAAGCAGTTGGGAATGAAATACCAATATTCGTATGAGGAACAATGGCAACCTAAAGATTTTTTGGTTACATTTAGGATGTACCAATTAAATCTTAATGGAAGTGACGGCAGAGTTTATAAAAAGTATTGGGATAATGCAGTGGTTCATTTTATAGAAACAGATATATAAATGTCTATCTATTGAGTTGATTTCACTTCGCCTTATTTGACTAAGGCGCGAATACTCCAAAGAGAAAGCAAGGCGACGGCTTTGGCTCTTCAAGCCCTCAATGCCTTGGGCCTGATACCGTTTCCACCATTTACGCAGAGTTGGACAAGAAATTCCACAACGCCGACAAACAAGACCAGCATCTCCAGATTTCTCATAAAGCTTCACCTATTGAAGACGTTGCTGGACTTCTTTTTCCATGAAGGGAAAAGTAACGAGAAATTAAAATGATGTCTATGAATCACACACCTAATTTTTTTTGCATACGCCGGGGCACGTGTCGCTCCACGCGTGCCCCGGCTTGTTAGCTGTTTTTGCTTAATGGCCTTTATGGTAAACGTGTTACGGACGCCAGTCCGGGTTTTCCATAATCTGGTACACAACAAAAGGGTTTCACAAACCTGCCGCTGGGCTTTTTTATACTCTTCCGGTTCCACAATCCCTTCCGGATCGCGCCCTTTGAGGTTTAAACATGCACGCGACAAATAATACACAAATACGCGGGTAGTGGCCCCAGGTAAACAGTCTGTAAAGTTTTGTTATCTGAGGCCAGTGTGTGTGCCGGATCAGGCAAAATTAATTTCTATTTCTGAAACTTTGGCATGGTCACGGTGATAGGTGGTAATGCCTATAGCAAAAATCAGTCCACCAATCACAGGCACCACTGCCAGAATAGTGATGGCAGCAGAAAGCCCCACATAGTCGGACACAATACCCGCTATAAAGGGCCCCAGTGCAAAGCCCAGAATATTTTGCAAAAATACACATAAGCTTAGGCCAGTCGCGCGGGCACTGGGGTGGGCAAGTTCTACAATAATGGTGGAAACTATAGGCGCAAATGTTCCGCCCAAAAACTGCGCAAGCATCAACAAGGCAATTTGGGTGTTACTGCCGGGAGTGAGTAAAAGAAAAGCCACAAAGGTAAGCAGGCCAAAACTGCATAATCCGCCTGCAAGCCAGGTGATAGTGGCACGGGCAAACTTTTTACGCAAAAAATCCATAAGAGGCCCAATAACAAGTACAGCGCCCAGGGAAATAACCATCACCATGGCGCTAATGCCGCTGGCCTGTGTCATGGGTAATTCCGCCACTCTGTTCAGGTAGCTGGGCAGCCAGTTCATCATAACCCCGCCAAAGAAAAAGTTCATGGTCATGCCTACATACACACAAACAAGTGTGGGCGTTTTAACCAAACTTTTAATAGTTGCCAGCATTTCCTTCAGGGAATTTTTTTTGTTTTCGTGATGTTTGGTTTCCGCTATTTCTACAGTTTTATAGTCTTTGATAAAAAGAGCAAACAAGGCAATAAAAAAACCTGGTATTGCCACAACACCAAACGCATGCCGCCATCCCCAGTGTGTGGCAATATACGCGCCGGCCACCAGACCCAAGGGGGCCCCCATGGCCATGCCTAATGAGGCAAGACTAAGTGCCGTAGTACGGTATTTTTTAGGAAAACTGGCAGCAAGCAGACTTTGGGAAGCAGGGGCATAACCGGCTTCGCCCGCACCGATAAAACAACGTGCCAGAAAAAGATGCGCATAGGAGCCCGCAAGTGCGCATGCACCTGTTGCAAGGCTCCAAATAGTGCCCATAATGGTAATCATCTTTTTCCTGCTCCACTTATCCACCAGGTACGCCGTGGGGACAACAAGCGCAGCGATAGAGATATTTACAACAGACACAAGCCCACCCAGCTGGGTATCCGTCAAATTCCACTCTGCCTTGATATAAGGGAAAAGTGAGGCCAGTATTTGTCTGTCTACCATATCAAAAAGCCCAAGAGCAAAGACAATAAAAAAAACGTAAAACGCACTGCTTTTTCCAACAGGCCATTCGTCATGCGTTTTGTTTTCCATGGATGTGGACATACAGCTCTCCTTGTAAAAAAGTAACAAAAAGTCTTGCCGTGCCGTCTGCCAATTGAGGCTTGTTGCTGTATGACCTGCAATCCCTGCATATGGATAAAAAATATGCGGTGCAGTATGCCAGAACCTGTGATAAAACGACACAGCAAGAGTGAAAAATGTATGTTTTTTTACCGCCTGTCTGCCTCTATTTTTCCTTTAAATCCGCCATGAATGTACGCAGGGTGGCGTAAAGTTCCTTGCATATATCAGGATGCTGGTTGGCAACATTGTTAAGCTGGTAAGGATCTGTTTTCCGGTTATACAGCTCATCGGCTTCGGGCACTTCCATTTTGGCATTGCCCCCGCATGTCCATTGTTCTTCTCCTTCTTTTAAGCCAATGCGTTCCTGGTAGCTTGGGCTTAGGTCATCTTGTGCAGTATCTGCGGCATTTAAGGGGTTCACACTGATAAGCCCCGTCATCATGGCGGCTGTGCCTGTTACTTCCAGTTTGTCCATCTTTTTGAGATGGTCAATGTTATTGGCGTCTTCGTTTTCTACAAAAACTTTATCCTGGGAAAGCCAGTGTATGAAGCACCAGTCTTGGGTATAAATAGCCCAGGAAGCTTTGTAGTAACCGGAAATGGCAAAATCACGCACTTTGCTGACTTCGCCGCGGCATAAAGGAAGAAGGGATTGCCCCGTCATATCCGGGTGAACGCCAATACCCAGCCAGTCACAAATGGTGGGGGCAATGTCACACGATTGCACAAAAGCCTTAATACGTTGCCCGGCCTTTATACCTGGCGCACGCAGCAGCATGGGGGCGTGTGAAAGTTCATCGTATGGCCAGGGGCGGCACGTGGCCAGTATACCGTGTCCATGTTCTGCATTGCCCATAGGTTCGCCATGGTCGGACACCATCATAAACAGGGTGTCTTGTTCAAAGCCCAGCCTGCGTACAGCGTCCATAAGGATACCCAGCGCATTGTCACACACGGTGATAAGTTCCGCATAAAGCATACGGATGTGGTTTAACTCCGGCTCTGTATACACAGCCGCCGGCCCCATAATGGGGGTAGGAATATTTTTGCCTTTGTACTCCGGGTCATACGGGCATGGTGTTTTGGTATAAACAGATGGGGGATCCCAGGGCTCATGCGGGTCAAAGCTATCTACCCATAAAAAGAATTGTTTATTGCGGTCAACCTGTTCTAAATATTCTATAGCCTTACGTACAGTTTTATGGACAGGGCGTTCGTATTCCGTGCGCCAGTATTGGCGTTCGCCCAGCATTTCCCGGGCTTCCTGCAGGGCAAAATCCGCCACACCTTCGGTGCCGTGTACAGCTTTGGCTTTGGCTGGTATGTGATCTTCCATAAACTCGTGCGGATCACGGTGATAGAGAGGGTCATGGGCATAAAACTGGTCCGGAAGCTGGCCATGGATAAACCATGCTTTATCATACCCTCGGGTGTATCCAAATTTAGGCAACTGGTACATGGGGCAGTCGTAAATCATGGCTGTGTCAATGGGGCGTCCCCAGCATAAATCTGCGATGCTGGTATCATCCATTTCCAAAGGCGACCAGCCTTTACCTGCAAGTGTGTAGCGGCCTGTAAGCATGGCACGTCTGCACGGTATGGTGGGCAAACCTTCAATATACATTTCTTCAAACAGAACACCTTCTCGTGCCAGGCGATCCATATTGGGCGTTTTGATCCATGTGTTTCCGTAAGCGCCGACATACCGGTAGGACAGACTGTCAAACATAATAACAAGAGCATTCTTTGGCATATTGCCTCCTTTGTTTATGTGCAAAGAAGAGCAAGCAATATGCCATCCATAAAAACAGTATAAAAATAAGCTGATTATAGCGAATATTTACCTGCCACGCGGATTAATACAACTGTATATCGTGAGAGAGTTTTTTTAATAATATACTTGTTTACAAAAGAATACTTCTATGTAAAGAATAAATGAAACGATATTTCGTGACACTTGTTTTTTTTATCGCATAAAGGGCTACAGTGGAGAGAGCGTTTCTTCGATACGCGCAGCCAGCCGCGCAATTATTCCGCCAGGAAGGATTTGAAAAATCCCTGGAGTTTTTGTTTGCGCATATACGGGAGTATATACCCATTACGCGCCTTTTTGTTAATCTGCGGTATGAAAAAAATTACACAGTTGTTCCACTGGCGGATTACTGCGCAGAAGGACATATGCCTTATAACCTGAACTCGCTCAGCCTTAGCTGGGACACAAGCGCTTCAGAAGAAGAAAACCAGCTCCCCATTCTTTTGGAGGATTTGGAGAGCTTTGCAGAGGCAAAAAATTCGCTGCAAAATATTGATCCTCTCCACAGGACACTGCTGACCATACCCTATGGTTTTATTGGGTCGTACAGACTTTGTATAGGTTTGGCGGCAGATACAGCGGGATGCATTACATTTTTTGACAGCGTGATTTTGCAGGAACTTTTTCTTCCTATGGCGGAAGCTATCCGTCAGTCTTTTTCTGCTCTCGCTCCCTGGCCGGAGGGCACAACCCTGCATCCTTTGGACCAAATGGAGAGTTGCAAAGGTCTTAAGGGCGTGCTGGGGCAAATAAGAGTGGTGGCGGATGCAAACACCACTGTGTTGCTATATGGCG
>CAZJOG010000001.1:12928-43252 GCA_964547565.1 uncultured Desulfovibrionaceae bacterium | reverse complement strand
AGGCCGGCCGGGGTTGTCCCCGGGCGGTGCCGCCAGAAGTCTGTCACATTGCTGGTGCCGGGCCATGCGCCTGGTGCCAAAACAGTCCAGTTGGGGGGGGTGATAGTGGGGAAAGGCACCAGGGCATTTTCGCATACCACGCCGTTTTCAAATACTTTTTTAAATGTAGGGGCAATGCCTTCGTCAATATGCATACGCACAAGGTTGGTAAGCGCACAGTCAAAGCCAATAAGGGCAATTTTTTTGGGTGCTTTCATAAAATCTCCTTTTAAATCTGCAAGTGTAAGGCAAAAAATCTCGCTCCTGATTTTTTACCCTGAGGTTTTGTTATGGCCGGACAAAGCGGCTTTATAGAAAGAAGCAAAAAGCGTACCATTCTTATTATATTGGAAAATGAACAGGTTAGGGGTATCTTTACTTTTGTATATATACGGAATATTGTAGATTCATCCATTATTTCGTAGTAAAGTAAAAAATATGGGAGTTAATATGCCGTCCGATTTTTTACCTGCCGCTTTTGCCAAAACACTTTTCCAGCTGAGTAAAAAGGGGGGGCTGGCAAGTGCGCTCCAGGCAGTTTTTTGGGCATTGCGGGATGTTATCCCTTTGGAATTTATACATGTTTATAAGGTGAATAAAAAATCTTTGGGGCATTTTTCCTTTCTTATATGCGCATTTTATGATGCCTCCGGGCAGGAAATGCCGGAAACACACTGCGATATGCAAGACATGGGCATGTTTGGCCGGCTGGAAGAAAAATATTACAAAGAGCCGCAAATTTGCAACAATATCCAGGATACCCCCAGCACCAGCGCTATAAGCCGTGTTCTTTTCCCGGAATTTTATTCTGCCATGAACCAGTATCTTTTCCAGCTGGAAAATGATTTCTTTTTTCTGGGTGTGCTGTCCAGACAGCCGGATATTTTTACGCCGGAACACGCGCGTTTTTTTGCAACCGTGCATGAAACCTGTGTTACGCTTTGCCAGCAGATTGTTTCCCAGCAGCGGGAAATTATGGAAGCCAGAGAATCTTCCGTGTTTTTTGGCCAGCGTATTGTGGCTAAAAGCCCTTCGGATATGCTGCACCTTTGCCATGCTATGCCGGAAGTGGTGGAATTTGCGGAAGACGCGGCTCTCAGCCATGCGCCTGTGCTTATTTTAGGGGAATCCGGCGTGGGGAAGGAGGTTCTGGCGGACGCCATACAGGCGCTTTCTGCCCGCAAAAATGGGCCGTATATCAAAATTAACTGTGGCGCATTAACAGAAACATTGCTGGACAGCGAACTTTTTGGCCATGAACGTGGGGCATTTACAGGCGCTCTGCGGGAAAACCCCGGCTATTTTGAGCAGGCACACGGGGGAACCCTGTTGCTGGATGAAGTGGGGGAACTGTCTCTTCAGGCGCAGGTGCGGCTTTTGCGTGTGCTGGACAGAAAAGAAGTGCAGCGTGTGGGCGGGGGAATACGCAAAGGGCTGGATGTGCGGGTGATAGCCGTCACAAACCAGAATATTAACCGTATGTTGGCAGAAGGAACATTCCGTAATGATTTATATTTTCGGCTGAACACATTAAAAATAACCGTGCCACCCCTGCGTAAAAGGCGGGAGGATATACCTGCGCTGGCGCATGTACTGTGGGAAGAAAAAGCCAGAGAATACGGCATGGAAAAAGTCCCGGAAATACCGGAAAATGAACTGTACAAACTGCATGTATACCCCTGGCCGGGGAATGTGCGGGAAATGTCCGCTGTGCTGGACAGGGCCATGCTGATGTATAAACGTACGCAGGTTGTACGGTTTTATGTGGAAGAAGCGCCCACGGTATTCCGCAGTGCGTTTGGGCAGGCAGCGCCATACCCGGCGTATCCCGCGCCTGTCCAAAGTCAGGTGCTATGGCCAGCTGCCGGCGGGCTATACGGCGCTGCGCCTGTGCCCAGTGTGCCAAATCTGGCCAGTGAGCAGGGTAGCCCAGGCAGACAAAATGGGCTGGCCGCTGCGGCTTCTGTGGAAAGTCTGGAACAGATAAACCGCCGGTATATTGAAGATGTGTTGCAGCGCACAGGCAAGGTGGGTGGCCCGGGTGGGGCGGCCCAGATTTTAGGTTTGCACCCCAATACGCTACGGGCAAGAATGAAAAAGCTTGGTATACCCACACGGCCGGAAACAGAGTGAAATCCGCTTGGACAAAGAAGAACAAACAGCCATTTTTGCAAATTGCAAAAATGGCTGTTTGTATACGTACACCAGGGTGTAGTGGGATTAAAGGCCTCTAGAATGTCGCTTCTTCACATTCCGCGTTAGCGCTGTCTTTCTTGAATGTGAACATGCTGATAAAGTACACAATGGCGGCGGCCACAACAGCAAAGGCGAGTATAATAAAGGCGGTGCTCAGGGTGAACATATCGGAAAGAAAACCGGCAAGCAGGGGTCCAAGACCCAGCCCAAGAATGTTCTGGCAGGCCACCAGCATACCAGCGGCAGAAGCGCGGCTGTGTATAGGCACAAGGTCCATAATCATAGTAGGGCCACCCACGGAAGCAAGCACACCAAAAGCGCCGCAAATAAGCAGTATAGCTATTTGCAGGGTAGAGCCGGGTGTGCAGAGACCAAAGGCTATAAGCTGACCAGCGGCAAATATGGCTGTACCAAAACACATAACAATGGCTGTGCCATTGACAAAGTGGCGGCGGAACAGGTCAATGATAGGGCCGGAAAGGAAAAAGCCAATAACAGTGGGCAGGAAGGTAAGGGCGGCAATGCCGGCAGCGGCGGCTGGTTCCATATTGGCGTGGCGGATAAAGTACATGGGCAGCCAGCCGGTTGTGCAGCCAGAGAATAAAAGAATACAGGTGGCACCCACAAAAATACATACAAGGGTGGGCACTTTTAAAAAGCTAGCCAGCAAATGCAGGTATGATTCTTTTTTTACAGCTTGTCCGCCAGCGGAAGTTTTTACAGGTTCTTTTTTTACTGTTTTAAAATCACGGATAAAAAGAGCCGAGAAAGCAAGCAAAAGACCGGGGATAGCCACTACCCCAAGGGCGTGACGCCAGCCATACTTGGCGGCCAGATAACCGCCAAGGGCAAGACCAATAGGAGAACCTAAGGCAATACCCAGCTGTATCATAGCAAGCACGGTACTGCGGAACTTTTTGGGGAATGAGGCGGAGAGCAAGGCCTGTGCCGCCGGGTTATAGCCAGCTTCCCCTGCACCCACCATAAAGCGGGCGGCAAACATGTGGGCAAAGTTGTTGGCAAACGCGCAGACGCCCGTGGCAATACTCCACACACCGCACATAAGGGCCATGGTTTTTTTGCGGCTCCAGTTATCCACCAGATAGGCCGTGGGTATAACAAAAATGGCGATGGAGAAGTTAAGGATAGAAACAATAGAACCCAGTTGGGTGTCTGTAAGATGAAAATCGTTTTTAATGTAGGGAAGTAAGGCGGCGATGATTTGTCTGTCCAGACCATCCAGTACTGCCAGCGTGATAACAATAAAAAGACTGTAAAATGCGGCCTTTTTTCCTATAGGCCAGCTGTCTTCGTTGCACTCCTGATCCAGGGGCGCACTTGCAGTTTGCGTATCCATGTGTAAGCCTCTTCGTTTCTGGGAATGGGGAAGCGTGCAGAACTTTGTATAAAGACCTGCCGGTGATCAGGCAGCATAAAACGCGCGTATGCTGTCTGGAGTGGGGATAAATGTGGGCGGTAAAGATTTACCGCCCACACGAATACAGGGTATAATGCTTAACTGGCTTGGATGGCAGCCATTTGGGCTTTCAGTGCACGCAAAAGGTCGCGGGCAACATCCGGGTTTTCGTTAATCACGTTTTTCAGCTGGTACGGGTCTGTTTTGCGGTTATACAACTCGTCGCGGGCAGGCACTTCTGCCACGGCGCCGGGGGTGCAGGTCCACTGTTCTTCCCCGTCCAGGGTAGCGGCTTCCTGATGTTCCTTCAGGGCCTTGTTGTGTTGTTTCATTTGCTTAAGGGCTTCTTTCTGGGCATCTTTGTCTGTGATAGACATAGCAAGCAGGGTATTACCACCTACGTCCAGAAGGTGACCGGCCTGTTCGTTCATGCCGCCGCCGGAAAGCAGGTTGTATTCTGCTTCTTCATGGGTGGCGTCCTGTTTAACCCAGTGGATATACGACCAGTCGTCATTATACAGGGCCCAGGAGAAGCGGTTGTAACCGGCAATACTGAAGTCGCGCACTTTTTGCACTTCCCCGCGCACAAGCGGCAGGAGGGAGAAACCCTGCATATCGGGGTGTACGCCAATGCCCAGCCAATCGCAGATGGTGGGGCCAATGTCTACAGACTGCACATAGGCCTTAATTCTCTGGCCGGCTTTTACGCCCGGGCAACGCAGCAGGAAGGGGGCGTGCACTAATTCGTTATAAGGCCAGGGGCGGCACTTACGCATAATACCGTGGCCGTGTTCGCCATTGCCCATGGGTTCGCCGTGGTCAGAAACCATCATAAACAGGGTGTTTTCTTCCAGACCCAGACGGCGCACCGCGTCTACAAAAATACCAAAGTATTCGTCACACAGGGTAATAAGTTCTGCATACAGCATACGCACGTGGTGCAGTTCTTCTTCCGTATACTTGCCCACAGGGCCAAGAATAGGCAGGATCTGGTCTTTGCCCTTATAGTCCGGATCGTAGGGGCATTTGGCGTCCTTGGTCCAGGTGGAAGGGGGGTTCCAGGGTTCGTGCGGGTCAAAGCTGTCTACCCACAGGAAAAACTGTTTGTTGCGGTCTACCTGCTCCAGGTATTCAATAGCCTTGCGGATGGTTCTGGCAACATAGCGGTCTTCTTTGGTTTTCCAGTATTGTTGTTGCTTCAGATAACATTCTGTTTCATGCAGAAGGGGGCCTACAACATTACCGCCCTGGTCTTTATCCGCGTTGTTCAGCACATGGTCTTCGTGGTAGTCTTCAGGGTTGCAGTGGATAAGGGGATCTTCTGTGTAAAAATATTGGTCGCCTTCGTGGCCGTGGGTAAACCAGGCTTTGTCAAAACCGCGTGTGTAGCCGAATTTCGGCAAGCGGTACATGGGGCAGTCAAAAATAATGGCTGTGTCAATGGGGCGGCCCCAGCACAGGTCGGAAACCATGGTGTCTTCCATGGTAAGAGCCCGCCAGCCACCTTCATGCAGGGTATAACGGCCGGTATGCATGGCGCGGCGGCAGGGAATGGTGGGCAGCCCTTCAATATACATTTCTTCAAACAAAACCCCCTCACGGGCAAATCTGTCCATGTTGGGGGTTTTTATCCATTCATTCCCATAACATCCAAGATAGTTGTACTGCAGGGAGTCAAACATCACGACAATGGCGTTTTTAATCATACAGTCTCCTCCTAAGGTTTTTAATCACAAATGTTTTAAGCTTAAGCAAAAAGCGTTCCAAAAAATACATGCTGAAATCATTAGATAAAATAAAGATATTTTCGTATTTGCCTTAATTCAAGGCAAATGCTATACTTATGGCGTATGATTTTCGTACACTTAGGTAAGAATGTCTGATTTTGAGGCAATATGATACCGGAAAATTTTTTTACAGAAGCAGGTAACCGCATTTGTTCCCACCTTGAACTGGACAAAGCTCTGCGGAGTTTTTATGACTATATCTGTGCGTACATACCTGTACGGCAGATTGGCCTTGTGCTGGGGGATGCCAGTGGCGATGCCCACAGTTTGCATGTTGTGGCCTGGGCTTCTGAGACAGAATGTGTGCTGAATAATAATTCCAATATTGATAATTATTTATATAGCCGTATTGCGGCTTTGCCTAACCGCGTGAATGTGGTGCTAAAAAAAGGCGAACATATACTGCCCACTGTGGTGAATGACCCGCATTTTAAAATGGAACCCCCGCTTGTAGCCCTGAGTTTGCAGGAAGAAAGCCGCCAGCGTGGGGGCGTTATTTTTCTGCTGGAAAAAAACGCTGTTTTTACGGAAGACCAGCGGCAAATGATCGACGGCCTTCACGCGCCTGTGCTTATTGCATTTGCCAACTGCCTGCACTTTATGGAGCTGACACGCCTGAGGGAAAAGCTGACACGGGAAAACCAGACCCTGCTGGATAAACTGGATTTACTTTCTTCCAATAAAATGATTGGCACAAGCAAAGCTATACGGGATGTCATGGCGCAAATACAGTCTGTAGCGCCTTTGCCTACCAGTGTGCTTATAACAGGGGAAAGTGGCACAGGCAAAGAAGTGGCGGCCCGCCTTATCCACGCGCTTTCCCCAAGGGCGGAGTTGCCGTTTATTGCCATTAACTGCGGGGCTATACCGGAAAATCTGGTGGAGTCAGAGCTGTTTGGCCATGAAAAAGGGGCATTCACTGGTTCATACAAAAGCCATAAAGGCAAGTTTGAAAGGGCGGAGGGTGGCACTCTTTTTCTGGACGAAGTGGCAGAACTGCCCCTTGCCGCGCAGGTGAAACTGCTGCGTGTGGTGCAGGAGCGGAAAATAGAGCGTGTGGGCGGGGAAAAAAGTATACCGGTGGATGTGCGTATTATCGCCGCCACAAACCAAAATTTGGAAAATATGGTGCACGAAAAACTGTTCCGAGAGGACTTGTATTACAGGTTATCTGTTTTTGTGCTGCGTATGCCGCCTTTGCGTGAACGGCGGGAAGATATCCCCTCTCTGGTAAGCCATTTTTTGAAAGTAAAGGCAGAGCGGCTTAAAATTTCCAATGTGCCTTCTCTTACAGAGGCAGATATGGAAATACTGTGCCATATGCCCTGGCAGGGGAATGTGCGTGAGCTGGAAAATTATATGGAGCGCAAACTTATTGATGTAGCGGTGAACAAAACCACAGCCCTGGATATCCGTTCTGAAATACCACTTGCCCCTGGGGAGCGCGTGCGCGCTTCTGCGGATGAAGTGATGGAAATTTACCTGCGCAGATTATTTGTGCAAACCGGCGGCAAAATAAGCGGCAAAGAAAGTGTGTGCGCCATTTCCGGCCTTAGTCGCGACACTGTATACAGGTACAAAAAAAAATATCATATAGAATAGGGTATACTATACCTTATTCGTTTTCACTTGAGGCCCGTGTTACTTCTAAAATCCCGTCCACTGTACGCAGTTTATCCATAGTCTGGTAAAGCTGGGCAGTGTCCCGCACTTCCACAGTTGTTTCCATTTCGCTTTTTCCGTCTGGCAAAGAATACACAGAAAGAGTGTCGATATTAATATCTTCTTCGGAAAACACATTCCCTATTTTTGCCAGCATACCCTTGGTATTACGCACAATAATATGTATTTTAGCAGGGAAAGGTTTGGTTTCGCCCTTGCTCCAGCTTACGGAAACAAGGCGTTCAGATTCCAGTGTCTGGATATGGGGGCAGTGGGCGGTGTGTATAATAACCCCGCGGCCGCGGCTGATAAAACCCACAACAGGGTCACCCGGCAGGGGGTTACAGCAACGGGCAAAATGCACCAGCATATCGTCCAGGCCCTGTATAGTGATGCCATCCTGCTTGGGGGCGTCCGTGCCTTTGGGAACTGGCGTTATAGGGGTGATAGGGTCCCCGTTGTCATCCTGATTACCATGGACGGCTGGCTGGGTAATAGCCAAATAACGGGAAAGCAGCCTCTTAGGTGTATGCCGGGCATAGCCCACAGCCGCGCACATTTCGTCCACACTGCCGAAAGAAAACTCCTGTAAAAGCAAGTGGATGGAATTATCTTTAATGGCCTTGGCAACATTTACCCCTAATTTGCGGCCTTCTTTTTCCAGCATTTCGCGGCCCAGATCCACAGCCGCGCCTCTTTCTTCCGTGCGCAAAAAGTGCTGGATTCTGCTTCTGGCTTTGGAGGTTTTAACAAACTTCAGCCAGTCCCTGTTGGGGCGGCGGTTTTTATCTGTCAAAATTTCCACTGTATCGCCGCTTTTAAGCGTAGTGGAAAGGGGGCATATTTTCCCGTTTACTTTAGCCCCTACACAGTGAAAGCCTATATCTGTATGGATAAGGAACGCAAAGTCCAGTGGGGTGGCCCCTTCCGGCAGTTCTTTTACAGCCCCTTTTGGGGTAAAAACATACACTTCGTCTTTAAACAGGTCCATTTTTAAGGACTGCATAAACTCTTTGGAGTCTGATTCGTCCTGCTGGCGCGCCATAATATCCCGCAGCCATTGGAATTGCGGGGAATCTTGCATGGAGAGGGCGTGGTCCCGTTCTTTATACAGCCAGTGGGATGCCACCCCGTGTTCTGCCAGGCTGTGCATTTCTTCCGTGCGTATTTGTATTTCCACCCGTTCGCCTTCCGGGCCTATCACGGTGCTGTGCAAACTTTGGTAACCATTGGCTTTGGGCATGGAAATATAGTCTTTAAACCTGCCGGGTACAGGCCGCCAGAGCGCGTGTACAAGGCCCAGCACGGCGTAGCAGTCTTTCAGCTCTGCCACAATAACACGAAAAGCTATAATATCGTGCATTTCGTCCAGGGTGAGTTCCTGCTGGGTCATTTTTTTATAAATGCTGTACTTGTGTTTAATACGCCCAAAAACCCGGCCCTGTATGCCATTGGCCTCCATAATTTCTTCCAGACGGCTTATCACCTTGCTGATAAGCTGGCGTTCTTCCATCTGGTTTTCTTCCAGCCAGTTGGTTATTTGGGCATAGGCGTCTGGCATAAGGTAGCGGAAGCTCAGGTCTTCCAGTTCCAGTTTAATCCTGTGCAGGCCCAGCCGGTTTGCCAGTGGCGCATAAATATCCATGGTTTCCTGCGCAATGGAAACCTGTTTGTGGGGTTTCTGGAATTCCAGTGTGCGCATGTTATGTTGCCTGTCCGCCAGTTTTACCAGAGGCACCCGCATATCATGGGACATGGCCAGAATCATTTTACGGATGTTTTCTGCCTGCGCTTCTTCCTTGGTGTCAAAAGTCATCAGGCTTATTTTGGTCACGCCGTCCACAATATCCGCCACCTGCTCCCCAAAATGGCTGTCCAGCTCCTCTATGGAGGCGCTGGTGTCTTCCACTGTATCGTGCAAAAGGCCGGCGGCAACGGTGTGTTCATCAAAACCCATTTCCGCAAGTGTCAGGGCTACAGACGCAGGGTGGGCAAAATACGGTTCGCCGGAAAGGCGCAACTGCCCTGCGTGCGAGGCGGAAGAATACTCATACGCCCGCTTTACCATGGCGGTATCCGCTTCTGCATTATGCGCCAGCAGCTCCTCAAGAATAGCTTCCACAGGGGGCACGGGGGAGGCGGAGGATGTGGGGACAGGTGGCGGCAAAACAATAACAGGTGCCTGGGTAACAGGTGCCTGGGCAGAAGCCAATGGCGCAGCCGGGGTGGAAAATACAGGGGCTGCTGCACTTTCTGAGCCTGAAGAGAGAGCTGGATGCGGAGTGTGTTTGTTTGGCATAGAGTTTGGCTTTTTGGGCTTTGTGCGTGTGGGCTTTTTCCCGGGGTAAATTCCCCGGGACTCCAGGCAAAAACGGGAAGCGCGTGCGGGCAGGCTGTGGCGGTTATTGCCCCCTTACCCACCATTCCGGCAGGTTATACATAATACCCGCGGGTGCAGGTGTGATATTCTGGTAGGATTTTTTCACCATAGGCAAAGAATACGGCACATACAGGAACAAATAGGGCTGTTCTTTATGCAAAATTTCCTGGAAACGGTCGTACAAAGGTTTACGTTCTTCCTGTTTAGGGAGAATACGGGCTTTTTCCAGCAGGGAATCTACTTCCGGGTTTTTATAGGCCACAAAGTTCAGGCCATTTTCTTTGGCATTGGAAGAGTGCCACACGTCAAAAAGGTCTGGGTCATCCAAAATATTCCACGAAAGAATCACCGCGTCAAAGCGGCCTTTATCCACAAACTCTTTAAGAAACGCGGCCCACTCCACTGTGCGGATCTGGCATTCAATGCCAATATCTTTGAGTTGGCTCTGGATAATAGTGGCCACCTTAATACGTTCATCATTCCCCTGGTTCACCAGTATAATAAAAGAAAAAGCTTTGCCGTCTTTTTCCAGAATGCCTTTGCTGTTTTTCTGGCTCCAGCCTGCTTCTGCAAGCAGGGCGGAGGCTTTGGCCGGGTCAAAGGGGTAGGGTTCTATATGTGTGTTATACACCCATGTGCCGGGTTTGTAAGGCCCAATAGCCACTTCCCCAAGGCCAAGCAGCACAGACGCGATAATAGCCTTGCGGTCTATGGCATGGGAAAGGGCCACCCGCACTTTTTCATCTGTAAACAAGGGGTTATTTAGGTTAAAGCCCATATAGGTGTAGCCTGAAGCCAGATATTTATACTTGGCCCAGGTGTTTTCCCATTCCGGGCCATTGGTCTGGCGCAGGTATTGCTGGGGGGTAAGGCCCAGAAAGTCCAGTTTTCCGGCCTTTGCTTCCAGAAAAATAGTGGAAAGATCAGGTATCATACGCCAGATTACTTCGTCCAGATACGGCTGTCCTTTAAAATACAAAGGGTTAGCTTCCAGGGTGATGCTTGCCCCGCTTTTCCATTCTTTCAGTTTAAAAGGGCCTGCGCCAATGGGGTTACGCGCAAAAGACGTAGTGGTGATGTCCTGCCCTTCCAGTATATGCTTTGGCAAAATAGCGTGCATAAATGTAATGGGCGCGCGGGCGTATGGTTCATCAAAGCGGGCTTCAAAGGAAAGGGGGCCTGTCTGTTTGTACTCTGCAATGGCCATAAAATCTGCGGCATAGGCTGTGGGAGTTTTGGGGTCTACCATAAGGTTGTAGGTAAAGGTAACGTCGTCCGCTGTCAGGGGGTGGCCGTCCTGCCACACAAGGCCTTCTTTCAGTGTAAACGTGTAGTGTTTGCCGTCTTCAGAAACTGTGTATGTTTCTGCAGCAAGAGGCACAATATTTAAATCTTTATCGTATTCCAATGGGGCGATATAGAGCCAGCCCGCCACTTCATGGGAGGCAGAGTCAGAAGAAAGATAGGGGATAAGGTTGGAAGGCTCCCCAATAGAACCCATCACCAGACGGCCCCCGTATTGTGATGGCCCTGCTTTTTCTACAGGCACAGTTGTATTTGACTGTACTGTATCCGGCGCTGTTGTATTTGGCTGATTTTCCGCTACAGGTAAAGCGGATGGTGCAGATATGCCTGCTGCTGCGGGGGGTGTCGCGTTATTTTCTGTTTTTTTCTCGCCTGTATCACAACCAGTAAATGCCAAAACAAAACAAAAAAGAAAAGGCAGGAGTATTTTTTTTGATAATGGGATAACCATTTGTTTTTTCATGGGAAGTTTTCCTTATAACAGGCCGGGAGCATGGTTTTGCGGGCGATTTTTTGCCTGAAAAAAGCCTAGCACAGTTTTACACGCTTGAAAACCCATACGATTTGGGGTAATACTGTGTGCATAGCTCGAACATGCGCTGTATTTTGGCGCACATTTCTTCAGAATGGGGTTTTCAAAGATGAACCGAAGAGAGGAACTTGCCGCGCGCGCCCTTACACTTTCCTATATCCAGCACGCACTGCCGGAGTATATAGCGGAGCAGGGAAAGGAAATTTTCCACGAGGGTGGCGTAAGCAAGATAACGCTGAAGGAAAATGGAGAGGGATGGGTTCTGGAAGCACTGGTGCAAGGAGAGGACTTCCAGAGTTACAGCCCTTCTCTTAGTATACACTTGCAGGAAAACCACATGGAAGGTGCATGCAACTGCATGGAAGCTTTTACCGGTCCCTGCAGGCATATAGCAGCGGCGGCGTATAAGTATGTTGATTCCATACAGCTGGAAGAAAACGCCCTGCCTGTTTCTAAGCCGCGTGCGGAATGGCGGCAGAGTTTCCGCAATTTTTTCTCCGGCAATTTTGAGCCTGAAACAGGCCGCCACTATTTCCTGTTCCGTTTTTACCCGGAACCGGGTCGCCTTTCTGTGGCTTTTTTTCGCGCCCGCCAGAACAAAACGGGCATTTCCTCTGTCCGTCAGGAAATTTCTTTAGAGCATATTTTACGTAACCCCGAATGGTGCGAGCATTCCCCGGAATTACCCAAAGTTGTTAAGCAGATAGTAGAATATTTGGATTATTATGGCCATAAGGTGGAAATACCGGATGGCCTTCTTTCCTGGTTTTTTTGGGCCATCCGCAATGAAGAATATTTATACTGGGAAGACACGGAAATTCCCTGTCGTATAGAAAACACCACCATGGCCCTGAAATTGCGCCCTTCTCTGGAAGAAGACGGCCTTTCCTTTGACGTGCTTTTGCAACGGGACGGCAAAGCCCCCTTCTCCATTTTGGACGACGAAGTTGAAGAGGAAGAAACAGAAACAGAAGACACAAAAGCGGCCCTGCCCAACCCCCGCTTTGCGCCTGCCCCTGTTTTTACGGCAACAGAAAAAGAAGAGGAAGAAGAAGAGGAGCCCATTATCCTGCAGCCCCGCCTGCCTCTTGCGGCTGCCAAAAATAAACGTATGGGCGCCACGTTTCACGGTCAAATGCCCCTTTGGGTATGCTGGAACCAGGGCTTTTACCCTGTGCACACCTGCTTAAACCATCAGGTTATCCAGGCACTTGTGCATGATCACCCCATGATCCCGCCGGAAGATATTTCCGAATTTTTAGACCGTGTCTGGACACGTATCCCCTCGTCCGAATTGTACGAACAGGACGAATTTTTGCGTATTATGGAGCCTGTCTTCCAGCCTGCCACTTACAATCCCAAGCTTTTTCTGGATGAAGAAGGCAGCCTGCTTACCCTTGAAATACAAAATGTGTACGAAACTATACACGGGGAATTTACCCTGCCGGGCCCCAACCCTGATTTCCAGACAGGTTCGTACATTTACGAAGGCCAGACCTTTCTTTTACGCCGCAGCCAGCAGGAAGAAGCTTCCCTTCTGGCCCAGCTTGCGGAAATGCGCTTCCAGGCCCGTAATGCCCGCCTGTGGTTTATGGAGCCGGAAGAAGCCATAGCCTTTTTATTAGACCATTACCCCACCCTTTTGGAAAACTGGCGCGTATACGGCGAAGCCACCCTTTCCCGCTACAAAGTGCGCGCCTCGCAGCCTATTATCCACGCCAATGTGGAAAGTAATGAAAAAGAAAAATGGTTCTCTTTGGATATCCAGGTGGAATACGACGGCCAGAGCCTGCCCCTTGAGCGTATATGGAAAGCGTGGCTTAAAGGCAAACGGTATGTGCAGCTTAAAGACGGTTCTTATGCCTACTTGCCGGAATCCTGGCTGGAAAAACTGGCCCATAAGCTTAAGGTGCTTGGTCTTGACCCCAGCAAAGCCCCCAAACGCCAGTTTAAGCAGTTTGAAGCCCCCGTGCTGGACACCCTGCTGGACGACTTGCCCGGCGCCCGTACAGACTCCTTCTGGAACCTTCTGCGCGAAAATATCCGTAACTTCCAGGAAGTGGAACAATTACCTGTGCCGCGTGGCCTTAACGCTTCCCTGCGGGCCTACCAGATACAGGGCCTTTCCTACCTGAACTTCCTTAGCCAGTACGGCTTTGGTGGCATTTTAGCGGACGAAATGGGCCTTGGCAAAACCATACAAACCCTGGCTTTTATCCAGCACATGGTTAACAATGGCCTTACGGCTCCCAACCTTATTGTGGTGCCTACCTCCGTGTTGCCTAACTGGGAGCGGGAAGCAGAAAAATTTGTGCCGGAACTCACCCGCGTTATTATTTACGGCACCAAACGGGAAGCCAGCTTCAAAAAAATAGCGGACGCCCACCTTGTGGTCACCACCTACGCCCTTTTGCGCCGTGACCTAGAGGAACTGACCCAGCACACCTTCAACACCATTATTCTGGACGAAGCCCAGAATATCAAAAACCCCAACACCATCACCGCCCGCTCCGTGCGTGATATACCCGCCCGTATGCGCCTTTGCCTTTCCGGCACACCTATTGAAAATAACCTTTTTGAACTCTGGAGCCTTTTTGAATTCCTTATGCCCGGCTTTTTGGGTTCCCAGCATGCCTTCCAGCGCGGTGTTATTAAACCCATAAAAGAAGGCGACCCAGAAACTCTCTCTTACTTGCGTAACCGCGTAAAACCCTTTATTTTGCGCCGTACAAAAGCGGAAGTTGTCAAAGACCTGCCGCCCAAAATCGAAAACATCACCTACTGCGCTCTGGCCGACGAACAGGCAGAACTTTACGCTGCCCTCGCCCGCAAACTGCGCGACCAGGTGCTTGCCGATGTGGACGAAAAAGGTATGGCCAAAAGCCAAATGTCTATTCTGGACGCCCTTCTCAAACTGCGCCAAATCTGCTGCCACCCCAAGCTGCTTAAAATGGATATGCCCGGCTTTAACCCCAATATCCCCTCCGGCAAGTTTGAGGCTTTTAAAGATATGATTGTGGATATTGTGGAAGAAGGGCACAAAGTGCTGGTTTTCTCCCAGTTTGTCCAAATGCTCCAGCAAATACGCAGCTGGCTGCAAATGACGGATATACCCTTCTGTTATCTGGACGGCTCCAGCAAAGACCGGCTGGAACAGGTGGACCGCTTTAACAATGACCCCAACATCCCCATCTTCCTTATTTCCCTTAAGGCAGGTGGTACGGGCCTTAACCTCACCAGCGCAGACTATGTTATCCACTACGACCCGTGGTGGAACCCCGCCGTAGAAAGCCAGGCAACAGACCGCGCCCACCGTATAGGCCAGGCAAAACAGGTTTTCTCCTACAAACTTATCTGCCAGAATACCGTGGAAGAAAAAATACTCAAACTCCAGGAAATGAAACGCGGCGTGGCAGAAGCCATTATACCCGGGCAGGATTCATGGAAATCCCTCACCCGCGACGATCTGGAAATGCTGTTCCAGGTGTAGGGGCGAAAGCTGGGGGCGAAAGTTGGGGGAGAAAGTTGGGGGAGGGAAAAACCCCACTCTTTTCTAAAAAAACTTTTTAGTATTGAATAAATCCGGCAGTCCTTCTGGGGTAACCCCAAAGACTGCCGGATTATTTTTGTTGTGCAGGTGTTGGGTTAATACACGGCAGACGTGTTTTGTGTGGTATTACTTGCTTCCAGATGGCTGGTATCCCCCAGAGAAGCGCGGTACATTTCTTTCAGGTTCATCACCTTACCCACAAAGGCCCGTGTTTCTGCAGAAGGGAAACGTGTGGAAAGCGCCAAATACACTTCTTGCGGCGTCATGGCGTTTATGGCGTTTATGGCTTCGTCCTTGCTTTTGCCAAAAAACCGTAATACCGCGCCAGAACCCCCGTTGTACGAAGCGACCATGCAGTATTCCAGACTCTGGGGATTTTCAATACCATTTAAATGGCGTGTGCGTAAAAGGTGCAGGTAGGCTGTGCCATAACGGATATTAAATTCCGGCACCAAAAGTTCCTGCGGGCTTGGCAAGCCTTGCTGACCAAACCAGCGGTGTACTTCACCACCCGCAGTGGCAGGCACAATCTGCATAAGGCCATGGGCATTGCGGGGAGAAACAAGCCCGGGGTTAAAACCACTTTCTGTCTGCACAATGGCCAGCACAAGCGCGGTGTCCAGCTTGTATTTTTGGGAATAGGTATGCACGGTGCCTTTGTAATTTTGCATGCGGGCAGACATAGAAAGCGCCGGCATACGCGGCTCAGGGAAGGTCAGGCGGGGCGCGGAACAAAAAACTTCTTCAGGCGCCGCAGAAGAAAGAACCGGTGGTATAAACGCAAAAGCTATTTCTGTTATATCTTCCACAAAAAGAGAAGGCATAAATGTTTGAAGCCCTTGTGGGCCATAGTCTGACAAAAAAATGACATCGTCTTCCGCAAATTGGAAAAATGGCGTGGAAACGGCTGGTATGGTGTCTGCCAAAACAGGCGTGGAATTGTGGCTGGAATTTAAGGAAGCCGATACCTTGGGCCCTAAAATGCCCGCGCTTTTTTCCATATTTGCCAGGGGGATACGTGTATAGGAGGTTTGCTGCAATGTGCCACGCACATAATGGCTCTCCGGCACAAAGGTTTCATGCGGTAAATGGGCAAAACCTGCCAGCAGAGCACCGGATACAAGCAAAGTGACAAGAAGGGGGGCTTTTTTCATAACAATATCCTCAGGGTATGGATAACCTGGGTTATGCAATATGTATGCCAGAAAAAAGTCCTTTCCATCAGAATTTTGCCCCACTAACAGTGATGTGGATACCGACAGGCGTATGTGTATTGTATCGGCAGGTTTTCCAAAAACTGAAAGGGTATTGGGGGAAAATTTTAGAGTATTCCCGTTAATAAACGCAAAAAACTCTGGCGACAACAAGAGTGCCTGCCTGCGGCGAGCAGCAGGTGGAATGTTCTAACGCTGCATTTCCCGTGAAATGCGGAAAAGAACTTCCCAGATTTGCCGTATATGCCCGGGGGAAAGGCCGTCATGGGTGTCCGCGCACTGGTTGGCCAAGGCGTCTACCACGGCGCGTTCCCGTTCAGGCACAAAAACAGGCAGGCCCTGTTCTTTTTTTATATTCCCTATTTCTTTGGCAATATGCACACGCGCGTGGATAAGCGAAAGTAAGGCATTGTCCACTTCGTCCAGGCGATCCCGCAAAGTTTCCAGTGTTTCCATTTAGTTCTCCCGTAAACTTTCTTCTACGGCGCGTCCAAAATGCCGGGCCCCGGCTTCCAGATGGCACAATACCTCTGCCCCTTTCTGAAGAGAAGCCACAGGCAGTGCCTCTCCCAAAGGGCTGACCAAAAAAATACTTTCCGCATTTTGCACAAAAACGCCGCCCACCCTGCCATCCGGTGTTTCTGCCTCAATAAGCAGCATAGGGCGCGCCTCTACCTTGGCCCTGCCCACAAGCACAGGGTGTGCCTGGCCTTTGGCATTCACAGCCAAAACTTCTGCGCCTGCCGCAAGTTCAGATAAATAACAGGTTTTCCCGCCCGGCACAAATGTGTAGCCATGCAGACCACCGGCATTTACCCGAAAAGGCCGCGGGGCCACAAAGGTATTGTCTCTGTTTTCTGCATGCACAAGAAACGTAAACTGGCTGGAGTTTCCTACAAGCAATCCTTCTTCCTCTGCAAACAGGTGCAGGGTATCCACAGCCACACGCTGGCCCAGGCCTACAGGCCGGATTTCCGTTACCCGGCATGGCGTAAGGGGCAACATACTGGTGGGCGCTTTGGCTTTTTGCACAAGAGACGGTAGTTCCGGCAGGGTGGAAGGCAAAAGCACAAGCCCTGTGACGCCACGCTCCAGTATACCCATTGCCAGTGTTGCTTCCTGCGTATTGGCCACTTCTGCCCATATATGGGCGGAAACGCGGGGGTCTTCATGCGCCAGCAGGTTTTCCACAGGCAAAACCGCAAAGCCGGCGTGTATTCTGGCCTGTTTCCCGTCAAGCAGGGTTTTTTCCAGCGCTTTTTCATCCCCATGGGTTAAAAGCGGCATACCCGGCATACAGGTAAGGGGTAAAACCTCCCAGTGGGCCATGTTTTTTACTTCTTCCACATGATTTGGGGCGGTTAAAACACCGTCCACCCCTGCTTCTGCGGCAAGCAGGGTTTCTGTACGGATAAAGGGATCTGCAAGGTAATAGAGTATGGGCATATTGCACTCAAAAAAGCTTGGGCATATTTCTTATTTTTCCATTTTTTTGCGGAAAAGGCAAGCAAAACGCCAAATGTGTATGCCCGGCAGGGTGTTGTACAGCCTTTCGGCTGCTGTGCTGGAACATGGGAATGGGGGGCGTGCCTGGGCTTGTGTTTGGCACAAAAAAGCTTGTCAAATGCAGGGGCTTGGGGCATTGTAGGGCTATACAAAAGCTGGAGGCAGCCATGTTTGATGGAAAAAGCATACTCATCACAGGTGGAACAGGTTCTTTCGGGAAAAAGTGTGTAGAAATGGTTCTGGGTTTGTGTAAACCCAAGCGCCTTATTGTTTTTTCCCGCGATGAGCTGAAGCAGTTTGAAATGGAGCAGGTATTCTCCAAAGAAAAATACCCCTGTATGCGGTATTTTTTGGGGGATGTGCGGGATAAGGAACGCCTGTACCGTGCGTGCCGCGATGTGGATATTATTATCCACGCGGCTGCGTTAAAGCAGGTGCCTGCGGCAGAATACAACCCCACAGAATGTATCCACACCAATATAGGCGGTGCAGAAAACCTTATTAATGTGGCGGCAGACCTTGGGGTATCCAATGTTGTGGCGCTTTCAACAGACAAAGGTGTTTCGCCCATTAACCTGTATGGGGCAACAAAACTGTGTTCCGACAAACTTTTTGTGGCCGCCAATGCCTTTACAGCCAGCAAAACAAAATTCCATGTGGTACGGTATGGGAATGTTATGGGCAGCCGTGGCAGTGTTATCCCATTTTTTATAGAAAAACAGAAAGAAGGGGTTTTGCCTATCACAGACCCCCGTATGACCCGTTTTTGGATCACGCTGGAGCAGGGCGTTAAAATGGTCCTGGAGAGTATTATTCTGGCACAGGGGGGAGAAATTTTTGTCCCCAAAATCCCCAGTATGCGGATTATGGATCTGGCAGAAGCTATAGCGCCAGGTTGTCCCACCAAGGTGGTGGGCATACGGCCCGGGGAAAAACTGCACGAAAGTATGATACCCGCAGAAGAGTCGCATTTAACCGTAGATATTGGGCGTTATTATGTTATTTTGCCGCATAAGGAAATAAACAAACCGTCGGAAATCTATAAAAATGCGCCCAAACTGCCGGAGAATTACGAATATAATTCTGGTACCAATACAGAATGGCTTTCTGTGGAAGATATGCGTGTGACATTAAAGGAACAGGGATTTCTGGAGTAAAGGTTATGTTGCCATACGGGCACCAGATAGTGGATGAAGCGGATATAGCCGCCGTGGTGGAGGTTTTGCGCTCCGATTGGCTCACAACAGGGCCAAAGGTGGCGGAATTTGAATCTGCTGTTGCGGCTTTTACAGGCGCGTTGTTTGGGGTGGCTGTGATGAATGGCACAGCTGCCCTGCACACAGCTTTGGCGGCTTTGGGTATAAAACCCGGGGATGAAGTTATTGTGCCGCCCATCACGTTTGTGGCAAGTGCCAACGCTGTTGTATACCAGGGGGGAACCCCTGTTTTTGCGGATGTGGAGTTTGGTACCCTGCTTCTGGATGTGGAAAAAGCCCAAAAAGCTATCACCCCGCGCACAAAAGCTATACTGGCTGTGGATTACGCAGGCCAGCCGGCAGACTGGCCCGCTTTACGCAGGCTGGCGGATACACACGGGCTTTTTTTGGTGGCAGATGCCTGCCATAGTTTAGGCGCGGCTATACAGGAAACCCAAGGGGAACGTGCGTGTGGCACATGGGCAGACATAAGCGCGCTGAGTTTTCACCCCGTGAAGCATATCACCACAGGCGAAGGGGGTATGTGCCTGACGGACAACGCCACTTTTGCGGAGAATATGCGGTGTTTCCGCAACCATGGTATAGGCCAGACTGCCCGGGAACGGGAAAAAGCGGGCGCGTACCATTATGAAATGCAAACCTTGGGGTATAATTATCGCCTGCCGGATATCAACTGTGCCCTTGGGCTTTCGCAGCTTAAAAAGCTGCCTGTCTGGTTGGAAAAAAGACAATTTCTGGCGGCTTTATACACGGAAAAACTGCAAGGTACTGGTATTAAACCTCTGCAAAAAAGACCCGGGGTGTCCCATGCCTGGCATTTATTTATGGTGCGGGTGCCTGCCCATAAAAGGGACACTGTTTACAAAGCCATGCGTGCGGCTGGTATAGGCGTGAATGTGCATTATGAACCTGTGCATTTGCACCCGTATTACAGGCAACACCTGGGAACAGAAAAAGGCTTGTGTCCGGTGGCAGAAGCCGCTGCTTTGGAATTGCTCACTTTGCCCCTGTGGCCGGGAATGGAAGAAAAAGATGTGGATTGGGTAGTGGACACCCTGCACAAGGCGCTTAAAGCATGACAACAACGCGTGTTGCTTTGGCTGTAAGCGGTGGTATGGACAGTCTTTACAGTCTTGTTCTCTTGCGTGAGGCCGGGTATGAGGTGCACGCGGTGCACGGGCTTTTTGTTACGCCCTACGCAGGCTGGCGTGACCCCACGTTAGGCTTGCAAGCCTTGTGTAAGAAGCTGGATGTGCCTTTGCACATACTGGCTATGCAACGTGTTTTTGAAGAGCAGGTGGTGCAGGTTTTTGTCCAATCTTACGCGGAAGGCAAAACCCCTAACCCGTGCGCGCTTTGTAACAGGGTGATGAAATTTGGTGAGTTTGCAAAGGCCGCCAAAAAACAGGCGCAGGCGGATTTTTTTGCCACAGGCCACTACACAGCTTTAAAAAAGCATCCTGTGTATGGTGTATGCCTGCACCCTGCGGCAGATACAAGCAAGGATCAGGCGTATTTTCTTTCCCTTGTGCCAAAGCATGTACTGGCTACCTGTCTTTTCCCTCTGTCGGACATACAAAAAAAGGATATACCCTCCCGTCTGGCAACTCTGGAACTGCCTGTTCCTTTACCCGGGGAAAGCCAGGAAATTTGTTTTATACCCGGGGATGATTACGGGGCCTTTTTAAAAGCGCGGGAATTGCCGGAAGTGCCGGGCCCTGTGCTTTTGGTGGAAAACCCTTCCGATGCTCCCTCCCCCCCTGCTGCGCTACGCCGTTTAGGCACCCATAAAGGGCTTTGGCATTATACAGAAGGCCAGAGAAAAGGTTTGGGTATTGCCCATGCAGAGCCTTTGTATGTGCTGAAAAAAGACATACATTCCAATATCCTGTATGTGGGGTCTGCGGCTGTGTTAAACAACCAGAATGGGGTTTGGTTGCAGGCAGAAGCCGGCGTATCGGGCGTATCAGAAGTATCGGGCGTATCAGAAGTATCGGGCGTATCGGGAAAACCGGAAACATCAGGTTTTCCCTCCCGCCCGGAAGCAGAGCCGGGGGCTGCTTGCTACGCTGTTTCCCCCAATTTCCATGTTGACCCTTCGCTTTGGCCTACTGCGCTTTTTGCGCGCACCCGTTACCGCCAGAAACCATTGCCTGTGACTGTGTTGGTAGAAAACACGGGTATACGGGCTGTTTTTCCGGTTTCCGCAGGGCAGGGGCAAAGCGCCGGGCCTTTTGCAAGAGGGCAGATTTTGGCTTTGTATGATAAGGATAATATTTTGTTGGCTGGTGCAATTATTGACTAACGCGATGTTTTGCTTTTGGGGAATATTTTTATTATCTTTTCCTGTTTGACAAAAAAAACTCCCTCCTGTAAATTTAAAAGAAGCCTCATTTTTTTTGAGTTCTTTTCCTGTTTTCCCGGTGTACCGTTTCTGCGGTATCCTGTCTTTCTGTTATCTTCTGCCAAACGGATACCCTCCCCATGTTTTTTTCCCGGCACTCCCATGAAAGCGGGGCCATCCGCTTAAGCACGTATATATTCGCCCTTCTTGCCGGCGCAGTGCTTATGCTGGGCTTTCTTTCCTGGTATTTTTTCCAGAGGGAGGGGGAAAAAGCGGCGTATGAAGAAGCGCGCAACTTTTTTTCTCTTTCCAACCGTACGGTAGAGCTGGGTATACAAAACAATTTTGCCCCGCTTATAACAAGCCTGCACATGCAGGCAAAAACTCTGCCCGCACTTTCCGTAGGGGATGTCCCGGCTGCGGAAAAACTTTTGCTTAAACCTTTTACAGATATGCTCCGTTTCCATCCTTCAATACGTACAGCTGTGTATGTGTCCGAGGATGGTTCTTTTTTGGGGGTAGCTGTTATATCTTCCGATGCCGAGCGGGAAGAACTTGGGGCCCCGCCTGAAACAGTATTTTTTGTCAGGGCGCTTAAGCCTGGTTCCAGCACGATGGTTTTGCGTTTTTTTGATATTAATCTTAAGTTGTGTGGGGAAACCAGCAGGCCCGTGGAATATGACCCCCGTACCCTCAACTGGTATCTGGAGGCAGCGCGCGCGGGCAAGCCTATGTCAGCTCTGGCGGATGAAGCCACCATGGAGCAAATGACCTTAACAGAGCCGTATGTGTTTACATCTTCCAAAGAGCTGGGCATTGCCTGTTCCATGCCGCTGGAACAGGGCAGGGCTGTTGTTTCATACCACATACGTCTGCGTTCTCTTACGTCTATGTTACGTTCTCTGGAAGTGCCCCCCGCCATGCAAATTTTGCTGTATGATATAGACCACCGCTATATTGCTTCCCGCCAGCAGATAATGGAAAATGGCGCAGAAATTCTGGGGGATTTGCCGGAAAATAAACCAAAAAACCTGGCTGTTTTGCAGGAAGCCTTGATACTGCATCCGGCGGCTGCCCCTACCCCCAATAGCTCTCCTAATGCGCGTCATGACGCAAGCCATACGCCGGAACTGGAAGCTTCCCCTGCGCATTTACCCGCCCATTGGGAAGATCACCCTGAGGATGCAGAACTGGCGCTTATAGGCTCTGATTCCTGGTTGCGGGACCCACGCTTTGCCCTGCTTACCACACTGCACAGGCAGTTTCACGACAAAGGCTACCCGCGGGATGAGCCTGTGCGTATTACCGCGTATGGGAAAGCGTATTTTGTACAGGCTTCCACCATACATCTTGGGCAAACCAATTTTGTGGCATTTGCGTATGCGCCTGAAGAAGGTTTTGTACCTTTGCCCAAAAATTTCCTGTTTAACACCGCGCTCTATACAGCGTTTACTCTGTTGTTTTTTTCTGTGCTGGCGTATGTTTTTTCCCGTTCTGTCACGCGGCCCATCAACCGGCTGTGCGAAGAAATGGAAGACGAAAATATGTGGGAGCAGCCAACCAGGGGCAAGCCCATATATTCCCCCGTGCATGAAGTCCGCAGTCTTATTAAACACTTTACCCGTATGAAAAGGGATTTGCGGCAAACACACGATGCCCTGCTGGATGTCCATGTGAATTTGGAATACGATGTGCAGGAACGTACACGGGAGCTGGCCCATGCTCTGGAAAAAGCCGAAGCCGCCACCCATGCCAAAACCCAGTTTATCGCGGTGATGAGCCATGAACTGCGTACCCCTCTCAATGGAGTTATGGGTATGGCCCAGCTTTGTCTGGATACCCCGCTGGATAAAAAACAACAGCATTATATAGAACGTATTTTGTATTCTGCCTCCCACCTTGGCACATTAGCCAATGATCTTTTGGATATTTCCCAGATAGAATCGGGGGCGTTAAATATTGAATTAAATAAAATGGATGTCCGTGCCCTGATGGAAAATATCCGCCACAGTTTTTCACCGCAGGCCAGGCAAAAAGGGTTGGATTTCGGGGTACGGGTGGAGGATTCCGTGCCAGCCTATACAGGCGGCGACCCTTTGCGTATTTCGCAGGTTTTACATAATCTGATTTCCAATGCGCTTAAATTCACTTCGGAAGGCTCTATCCTGATCCATGTAGAAATTGACACACAAAGCGCCTTTGACCCCAATGCCCCTCTGCCGGAACGTATTTTAAGCGAAATGCTCCGCTTTAACGTGCGCGACACAGGGGCTGGTCTGGATACAGAAGAGCAGAACAGCCTGTTTGTGCCTTTTAGCCATGTGAATACCCAGCGTATGCGTGCCCACGGGGGAACAGGGCTTGGGCTTTTTATTGCCCGTTCTCTGGCCCACAGTATGGGGGGCGGGCTTTTGCTGCAAAGTAAAAAGGGTGCTGGTTCCACATTTTCTCTGCTTATCCCCTTTATCGCTCTGCATGAGGAGCAGATGGCCAATTTGCAAAAGCTGGCGGAAGAAGCGCCAAAGGCTTTGGCGGGGCGGCGTGTTCTGCTTGTGGAAGATAATGAAATAAATCAGGAAATCGCTATCGCTATGCTGGAAAGCATGGGTATGGAAGCAGAGCTTGCGGAAAACGGCAAAATAGCCTGCGACATGCTGGTTTATGCCGAAAGTGTGGATACTCCCTATGATATTATTTTGATGGACATCCAAATGCCTGTTATGGATGGCTTGGAGGCCACCTGTAAAATACGGGAGATGGGGATAGATATCCCCATTATCGGCCTTTCTGCCAATGCCACATTGGGGGACGAGCTTCTCAGTCTGGAGGCAGGTATGCAGGCCCATATAGGAAAACCCATACGGCGCGAAACACTTATGCGTGCGATTGTGGAGTTTTTAAAAGCCTGATTTTGGGGTATTGGCTGTCAGGCCATAAGGGCCAGATGTGTTGCCAGCCATTCCACACACAAAACAGGGTTAACCTGCGCCTGCAAGGCTTCCTGCGTATCTTTGCAAAGCTGGGTGGCGTAAAACACCGCGTTACCAGCCCCTGGGCCGGAACCCACAGTTTTGGCAAGGGCGCTTGCAAGAGGCCCTGTATGCCGGCCAGCCAGAATATCGGAAAGGGCTTTTTCTACCCGCAGGGTAAGGCGCTGGGCCATGGTAGCATCCAGAGAACCTTTCAGACCTGTTTTGGCAAAAAGGCTTTGTCTGGTGCTTAAAAAACGGGCAAGTTGTTTTTCCCATTCTGCCAGACTTTCTTCTGTATTGTCCATGCCCGCTCTATCTGGCATATCCGCTCTTTCTGCCGAATACGGCACACCGGGCATAGAAGGGGCAAATGTCCAGGGCAGGGTCATAACCCAGCCGCGCGAAACAAGGGTGGGCAAAAGCCTTTCTCTCTGGGGTATGGTAAACACAAAAAGAGTGCCGGGGTTTGGTTCTTCCAGCACTTTTAAAAGCGCGTTGGCTGCTTCAATACCCAGAGTTTGCGCTTCCAGTAGCATAATAACCCGCCGTTTGCCATAACGGGGGGCTTCGCTTACCAGAGCGCGCATTTCCCGCACGTCATCCACCTTAATATTCCCAGCCCGACCATCCAGAAACGGCGCATCCGCGTAAAGGCCCGCGCCAATACGCAGGCATGTCTGGCAGGTAAGGCACGGGGGGGGAGTTGCCTCACAGTTTACCGCTGCCGCCCAGTAATGGGCCATAGCCACCCGTGCGGCGGCATAGGCACCTTCAATATGTAAAACCTGTGGCTGGGCTGCGCCTGTTGCCAGTGCCTGCAGGTTTTCCCGCACGCGCGTTAACGCAGGGGCAAGCGCTGCCTCATAGGTGCGGCGTGCTTCCTGTATGTCCGGTAAAACTTCGTCTGTGATTTTTTCTTTTGCCATGCCTTTTTTTACCGCGCTTTACACGCAAACGCAAGCCATGGGCTTACCCATTCCCCTGAGGGTAATGCGTCAGACTAATGACAAACCCCTCTGGGGTTTGCGCCACCCACCATCGCGCTTTGCTTGCTGGGCGGAAAGGCACGGCATTCGGTCATTGCTCTGCTGTCTGTTTGCCTAAGCTGCTTCGCAGCTAAGGCAAATGCCCATCTGCGATGGGCACCCATTGGGCAGCTTACGGCACGGCAAAGCCGCGCCTATTCCCTCTGCCGGCAGGTTGCTGACTTTGTCAACAGCCTTGAGGCATTCCCCTGAGGGTAATGCCTCAAGGCTGTTTGCAAAAGAGGGAAAATTGCCGTATAACCCCAAGAAGAGAAAAACAGGGAAGCCCGCCCTGTTGCCCATGCTCTTGTAAACCCTTTGGATGGAGGAAAAATCCCTATGCGTTCGCTTTTTAAACCTTTGCTTCTTGCCGGTGCGGCTCTTGCGCTGGTGACAACGCCTTTTGTGTCCGGTGCCCAGGCGGAAGCCGAAAAAAAGAACATTAAAGTCGGTTTTGTGTATGTTTCTCCTGTGGGTGATGAAGGCTGGTCGTATGCCCATGACCAGGGCCGCAAAGCTATTGAAGCCCTGCCCTTTGTGGAAACCACCTTTCTTGAATCCGTGCCTGAAGGCCCGGACGCAGAGCGTGCCTTTTTGAATCTTGCCCGTAAAGGGTATGATGTGATTGTGGGCACCAGCTTTGGGTACATGGACCCCATGGTGAATGTGGCCGCCCAGTTCCCGGAAATTAATTTTCTGCACTGCTCTGGTTACAAAACGTCCGACAACATGACCGCCTATTTTGGCCGTATGTATCAGGCCCGTTATCTGAGCGGTATGGTTGCCGGCTCTATGACCAAAAAAAATGAAATCGGCTATGTGGCCGCTTTCCCCATCCCGGAAGTTATCCGCGGTATTAACGCCTTTACCCTTGGTGTGCGTGCTGTAAACCCTGACGCCAAGGTGCGCGTGGTTTGGACCCGTACATGGTACAGCCCGGACGATGAAAAGAAAGCCGCGGAAGGCCTTTTGGACGTAGGCGTGGACGTTATTGCCCAGCACCAGGACTCCGCCGGCCCGCAGGAAGCTGCAGAAGCCCGTGGCGCGTACTCTGTTGGCTATAACACCGATATGTCCGCTTTTGCCCCCAATGCCCACCTTACAGCCGCCGTGTGGCACTGGAATGACTTTTATCTGAACATGGCCAATGAAGTGGCTTCCGGCACATGGAAAAATGGCACCCACTGGGATGGCATTGAAACCGGCCTTGTGGGTATTGCCCCTTACGGCAAAATGGTCCCCCAGGAAGTGCAGGATAAAGTGAACGCTGCTCTGGAAGATGTAAAAACCGGCAAAAACAAAATCTTTACCGGCCCCATCAAAGACCAGGACGGCAAGGAACGTATCCCTGCGGATACCACCATGGCTGACAATGACATCTGGAATATGGACTGGTTTGTGGAAGGCGTTATTGGTACGCCCCAATAAGTGAAAAAGGCATGGCGCGGGTTTTTCCCGTGCCATGCCTACATTCATACAACAGGGAGCAGGTATGGCACTACGCATACGCAAAAGGCAAACACCTCTTCGTTTTGGCACATCCATTGTGTTGCCGCCTGCGCTTTTATTTGCGTTTTTTGTGGCGGGCCTTCTGCTGCTTTTGCAGGATAAAGAACCTATCCGGGCGTTTGCCTATTTGTTTGAAGGGGGCTTCTGGAGCCGTTACGCCATTGAAGACACCCTTGTAAAAACAATCCCGCTTTTTTTATGTTCTTTAGGGGTCAGCATAGCGTTTCGTATGCAAATATGGAACATAGGCGCGGAAGGCCAGTATGCCCTTGGCGGCATTGGCGCAACAGCCGCTGTGTTGTTATTCCCCGATATGCCGGAATTTTTGCTTATACCCACCGCGCTTTTTTTTGCCGCCCTTGCAGGGGGGGTATGGGGCTTTGTCCCGGGTATGCTGAAACTAAAATTTGGCCTTAATGAAATTATTTCCACCCTTATGCTCAACTACATCGGCATAGAGCTTTTGCGTTATCTGGTGTATGGCCCGTGGAAAGATGCGAGCAGCATGGGTTTTCCCATGACTATGCCCTTTCCCCCCAATGCCACATTGGACAGTGTGTGGGGCCGTGTGCACGAAGGTATATGGGTATGCCTTATTGCCGCCATTTTTCTGGCTGTTTTTCTTAGTAAAACACGTTTGGGTTTTGAAATAAAAACCGCAGGGGAAAACCCCCGCGCCGCCCGTTATGCGCGTATGCCGTATGGGTTTTTGCTGGTTTTTGTGCTTGCCCTCAGTGGTGCTTTTGCCGGTATTGCCGGTGGGGTGGAAGTTTCCGCCACATTCCAGCGCCTGCAACCCACGTTTTGCACAGGCTATGGGTACACCGCCATTGTTGTGGCCTGGCTTTCCCAGCTTAAAATCCACCACATAGCGTTTTTTGCTTTTTTCCTTGCAGGCATACGCGTAGGTGTAGAAAATATGCAGCTGGAAATGCAAGTTCCCGCCGCGTTTGGCGGTATTCTGGAAGGCCTTATTTTGCTTACTGTTTTGGCAGGCCAGTTTTTTTATACTTATAAGCTGGAATGGGTACGCAAGGAACAGATGCCCAATACACCAGATACACAGGACACACAGGGACAGGCTAATCCGCCAGGCTATGCCCAAGAGCCAGCCCCTGCCGCTTTGCCCCCGTCCCATCCAACACAGGCCCGCCACATCGCAAGGGAGGAAGTATGAGTTTTGACCTTCTTATCTCCCTTTTTGCCGCCACCATTCTTGCGGGAACACCTTTGCTTTACGCCACCCTTGGGGAAATGCTTACAGAGCGCAGTGGTGTTCTGAACCTTGGTGTAGAAGGCATGATGATTTTAGGCGCCTTTTTTGCCTTTTATGTGCAGTGGAAAACGGGTAATCCCTGGTTTGCCGCTTTATGCGCCGGTTTAGGTGTAGCCCTTATTGGCCTTATCCACGGTATTGTATGCCTTGTTTTTCAGGGTAACCAGACGGTTTCCGGCCTTGCGCTTACCATTTTTGGTGTAGGCCTTGCCGATTATCTGGGTACCCCCTTTGTGGGCACTAAAACTGTGGGGTTTGAAAACTTTTCCCTGCCTTTTCTGGGTGATGTACCCATTATAGGCCCCATTTTTTTCCAGCATAACGCGCTGGTGTATCTTTCCTATTTTTTGCCCTTCTTGCTTTGGTTTTTTTTGCACCGCACCTCCAAAGGGCTGGCCCTTTCTGCCTCGGGCGAATACCCTGCCGCTGTGTACGCCGCCGGGGAAAACCCCGTTGTTATGCGCTGGCTGGGTATTTGTGGCGGTGCGTTTCTTGTGGGTATTGGCGGCGCGTATCTTTCCCTTTGTGCCACCCACCTGTGGACCCTTAACCTCACAGCAGGCAAAGGCTGGATAGCGGTTGCCCTTGTTATTTTTGCCTTTTGGCGTCCCACCCGCGTTTTTATGGGCGCCTATCTTTTTGGTGGCATTATGGCCCTTCAGGTACGTTTACAGGCGCTTGGTGTTGCTATTCCCTCTTCCTTTATGATGATGTTACCCTACGCCCTTACTATCCTTGCGCTTTTATGGGCCTCTGCGCGTGGCAAAGGCCGCAATGCCCCCGCCGCCCTTGGCGTGAATATTGAACCAAGAGATTAGCCAGAGGGGGAACTATGTCTGCAGAAAATCTTGCGCCTGTTGTCCGTCTTGAACACATCTGCAAAAGTTTTGGCCCTGTCCGCGCCAACCACAATATCACGCTGGATATTTACCCGGGCCGTATTAAAGCCCTGCTTGGTGAAAACGGCGCAGGCAAAAGCACCCTTATGTCCATTCTGGCCGGCAAATCCCAGCAGGATTCCGGCCGTATCCTTGTGGATGGTGCGGAAGCCCACTTCCGGTCTGCCAGAGACGCCTTCCAGGCAGGCATTGGTATGGTGTACCAGCATTTTATGCTTATAGACGCCATGACTGTTGCCGAAAACCTCTGCCTTGGGCAATCTGCCGGTCTTATCCACCCCAAAGCCATGGCAGAGAAAGTGGAGCAGCTGGCCCGCACCTATAGCCTGGACGTGAACCCCCATGCCCGCATAGCCGACCTTTCTATGGGTGAAAGGCAACGGGTTGAAATTCTTAAACTTTTGTACCGCAACTGTCGTATCCTTATTTTAGACGAACCCACAGCCGTGCTTACCCCGCCGGAAGTGGAGCATCTTTTCCACGCTATGCGCCGTATGGCGCAGGAAGGCAAGTCTCTGGTGTTTATCAGCCACAAAATGCAGGAGGTTTTGGATATAGCGGATGAAGTTTCTATCCTCCGCCGTGGTGAAATAGTGGACTCTTTCCAGCGTGCCGATGTGCCAGATGAACGTGAGCTTGCCGCCCGTATGATTGGCCGCCAGATGGAACAGATAACCCGCCCCCCGCGGGAAGTTGACCCCCACGACAACGAAATTTTCCTCCATGTGGAAAACCTGGAGGACGAAAACCTCCATGCTGTTAGTTTTTCTATCCATAAAGGCGAAATTCTTGCCATTGTGGGCGTTGCCGGCAATGGGCAGAAAGAACTTGTGGAAGTGCTTGCTGGCCTGCGTAAACCTGCCCGCGGTCAGGTGAGCCTTTTGCATAAACCCTGGGCAGACTTTTTCCGCACCTCCCGTCAGGGCCTCACCGAAACCCGCCATAACATGGTGTATATCCCGGAAGACAGGAAAGGCCTTGCCACCTGCCCGGGCCTTGACCTTGTGGATAACTTTGGCCTTACCAACCGCTTTTGTTTTACCTCTGGCCCTTTTATTAACTGGAGCGCCACAGAAACTGCCTGCGATGTTACAATTGAGGAATACCAAGTGCTTCCCGGCAACAGCAAAGCTAAAGCCGGGGCCCTTTCTGGCGGGAATTTGCAAAAACTTGTCATTGGGCGCGAATTTTATCGCCAGCCCAATCTTATTATTGCGGAAAACCCCACCCAGGGGCTGGATGTTGCCGCTATGGAAGAAGTGTGGCGTCGCCTTCTTGCCGCCCGCGAAAATGCCGCCATTCTCCTTGTTACAGGAGACCTGACCGAAGCCATGACTCTGGCAGATTCCTTTGCCGTTATGTACCGCGGTAAACTCACCGGCCCCTTTTTGCGGGAAAATACAAAAATGATGGACGATATTGGCCTGCTCATGGCTGGTGTGCATTAAAGCATGTTGGGGGCGGGAAAACTTTTTTGTGAACAAAAAAAGTTTT
>CAZJOG010000001.1:0-12918 GCA_964547565.1 uncultured Desulfovibrionaceae bacterium | reverse complement strand
TTTTTTGTCCTTGTGGGGCGTGTTTTGGGGTTTTTTATTTTATTGTTTTGGGGGGTTTATAAATTTTTTTTTTTAAAAAAAATTTTTTCCCCCCCCCCCAAACCCCCACCCTTTCAAAAAAAAACTTTTTAGTTGGTAGTATGTTGGCTATATGAAAAAAGTTCTTTCCTGCCAGGAATCTGTGGAAACAGCCGCCGCCCTTTTTTTGATTAATACAGAAGAAAAAGGCGTGGAAGGAATATTGGAACAGTTTTACCGCGCAGAAACCGCCATTGTGCCAGAAGCCGCCAGAGACGCATTTTTTCTGGAATGGTACGCTTTTGTCCACGCAGGTGTTGTCCACGCCCTTATGGAACATGCCCCTGCCTCTGTGGTTGTGGGGTATGTACGCCAGACACACGATATGCTGGAAAATAAACGCATTGTGGAAGAAAAAAAACAACAAAAATTTATTGACGAAACCTTCCCCCAATACTTAACATCGCTGGTGGACAAACAGGCAAAAAATTGTCCCCTTCTTTTCCTCAGCCACCTTGGCCTGCCAGAAAACCACAGGGGCCTTGCCTTTATTTCTGCCACCATGGCTATGGTGCTGGCTGCTGCCATGGACACCACAGACCAATACCAGATGCAGGCCTGAGCCGCGCGTAACCTGAAGGAAAATGTATGGACCCACACACCACAGATATTATCCACACCATGCAGCGCAATGAAGCCACAGATATGCGCATCTACGCCTACCTTGCCAGACGCCAGAAACAGGAACAAAATAAGGCTGTTCTCCACCGTATGGCAGAAGATGAAACCCGCCACTGCCGCGTATGGGAATCCCACACCAATCTCCCCTCCAGGCCATACAGACTGAAAGTTTGGTGGTATTGTTTGCTGGGCTGGCTTTTTGGCCTTACTTTTGCCATACACTTACTGGAAAAAGGCGAAGACGACGCTGCCGTGACTTATGAAAAAATTTTGGTCACTGTCCCCGATGCCCAGCGTATGATGGAAGACGAACGTCGCCACGAAAACGAACTGATAGGGCTTTTACAGGAAGAAAAACTCAAATATATTGGTTCTATGATTTTAGGTTTAAACGATGCCCTTGTGGAACTTACAGGCGCTCTGGCAGGTTTTACTCTGGCGCTTGGGAATAATAAAACAGTCGCTTTGGCCGGGCTTATCACCGGGGTTGCCGCCACGCTTTCTATGGCGGCCTCTGAATATCTTTCCAAAAAGGCCGATCCTACGGAAAAATCCCCCCTGCGGGCCGCGGTGTATACAGGCATTGCCTATATGATCACCGTCACCCTGCTGCTTTTGCCGTATTTTCTTTTTTCCTCCCCTTTTCTGGCTCTTGGCTTGTGTTTGCTTGCCGCTGGTCTGGTTATTTTTTGCTTCACCTATTTTGTTTCTGTGGTGCGGCTGGAACCTTTCTGGCCCAAATTTTTTGAAATGCTCACCATAAGTTTTGTTGTGGCCCTGCTTTCTTTCCTTATTGGTTTTGCGGCCCGCACCTTTATGGGCATTGACCTCTGAGTATGTGGAAAAAAAGACTGCTGTACACTGCCGGGGCTGGTGTATGCCTTGCCTTTTTTATGGCGCTTGGGCTTATACTGGCCGTGTATGTTGCGCCAAAACCTTCCCTGTATGGCAATGTCACCTTTTCTCTTGTGGTGGAAGACGCAAAAGGTCAACTTTTGCGTGTGACCTTAAGCGAGGATGAAAAATACCGTATTTTTACTTTTTTGCGGGATGTCCCGCCAGAATTGCAAAGCGCCACCCTGTTGTATGAAGACCGCGCGTTTTACAGCCACCCGGGCGTTAATATCAAATCCCTTGCGCGGGCAGGCTGGAGTATGCTCACGGGGGGGCGGCGTATGGGCGCTTCCACCATCACCATGCAGCTTGTGCGCCTTACGCAGGACATGGATACCACAAATATCCCCGGCAAACTCCGCCAGATATTCGCCGCTCTGGTGCTGGAGCGCCACTACAGCAAAACCGATATTCTGGAAGCCTATTTTAACCTTGCCCCCTACGGCGCTAATGTGGAAGGGGTGGGGGCTGCCGCACAGGTTTGGTTCCATAAAAAACCGCAGGATCTGAATATTGTGGAATGTCTGGCCCTTGTCAGTATTCCGCAAAACCCCAGCGCCCGCGGTTTACACCGCGCCACAGGCAACAAAGCCCTGGAAGAAGCGCGTTTGCGCCTTGGGGGTATATGGCAGGAAACTATGGACAAAGCCCAGGCGGAAAACCCCTCTGGCTATGTTTTGCACAGTTTACCGCTTTATGTTTACAGCAGCGCGCAAATGCCTTTTCTGGCTCCCCATGCGGTTAACGACGCTCTGGGGCTTGTTAAAAACAAAACCGTCAGTCTGCCCCCTGGTGTTTTTTCCCCCTCCGGCCCTATACGCCTGACCCTGGACATGCAAATACAGCGCCTTGTGGAAAACAGGTTACACCAAAGTGTGGCGCGTGGCGCAGGCTGGGGGATGTTTAATGCCAGCGCTGTGCTGGTGGATACACACACGGGGTATATACGGGCTTTGGTGGGCAGTGCAGATTTTTGGAATAAAGAGATTAACGGGCAGGTGGATGGAACCCTTGCCCCGCGCTCCCCTGGTTCTACCCTGAAGCCTTTTATTTACGCCCTTGCGCTGGAACAGGGGCTTATAACGCCTGCAAGTATTTTGTATGATTCCCCCCTTGGCTTTGGGGCGTATATGCCGGAAAATTCCGATGGTACATTTTCCGGCCCTATAAGCGCCACGGAAGCTTTGCAGCGTAGCCGCAATATACCGGCCATATACCTTGCAAACCGTCTTAAACGACCGGGTTTGTATGGTTTTTTACAAAAAGGCGGCATTACATTGCCGCAGCCGGCTTCGTATTATGGGCTTTCTCTGGTTTTGGGCGGGGCAGAAGTGCGCCCCAGAGAGCTGGCCGCTTTGTATACCGCGCTTGCGAACAGGGGGCTCTGGCGGCCCGTCACCTTGTATGCCCCTGCGCAAAAGGCTTTGCCAGAACAATTAATTACGCCTGAGGCCGCGTATATCGCGCTTTCTATGTTGCAAAGCCCTGCCCCGGGGGTCTATGTTAAAACAGGTACTTCCAATGGGTATAAAGATGCCTGGGCCGCCGGCATTGTGGGTTCGTATGTTCTTGTGGTCTGGGTGGGCAATTTTAACGGCTCCCCTAATTCTGGTTTTACAGGGCAGGGTGCGGCTGTGCCGCTTTTTATGGATATAGTTTCGTCTCTGGCAGGTTTTTCCCGCTGGGATAAAAAAAGCCTGCAGGGGTTTATGGAAGAAAGGTCGGATGGGCTTAATCTGGCGCGTATCCCTATTTGTACAGCCACAGGAGAACCCACGGCAGAGGGTGAACCCTGTGTAAGCCGCGCAGGCCGCAGTACAGCCATCACACCTGTATGGTATATCCCGGGGGTGTCGCCTGTCCGCGGGCAGGCGGATTTTAACACCCTGCGTATTATCAGCCCGCGGGAAAATATGGCCTACCAGGCCCGCCTGACAGAAACAGTTTCTATCCCCCTGCAGGTGGAAAAACGCGAAGGGGATAAAAACCGCGTGTTCTGGTTTGTGGACGCACGTTTTGTAGGCTCTTCCATGCCGGGTGAAATTCTGTTGTGGGAAGCAACCGCCGGGGAATGGACTGTACGGGCCTCCACGCAGGATGGCAGAGCCAGTATGGCACGGGTGATTGTGGAAGCCTTGCCATAGGGGCTATTACCCTTGCCCTTCATGCATGCCGTAAGGCACACCCAGCTTTTGTAATTTTGAACGCAGGGTATTGGGGTTTAAACCGGCTTTTTCCGCTGCGCCGCCTTTGCCTGCCACCCGGCCATTACACGAGAGAAGAAGCTGGGTAAAATAAAACCGCTGGGCCGCCTCAAATGGCATGGAAACAAGAGGCGCAAAAGGGGCGGCGCTTTGTTTTTCATTCAACGAAAAATGCAAGGGCCCACCAGCAGAAAGTACAAGGGCTTCTTCCACAGCGTTTTGTAATTGCCGCACATTGCCGGGCCATGGGAATTCGTAAAGTTTTAATAATTCCGCAGGGGGCAGGGCAGGTGTCATAATACCAAAGCGGGCGGCGGCGCGTTTAATAAAATGCTCCACAAGGACAGGTAAATCATTTTTTCGCTCACGCAAGGGTGGCACACGCAGGTTTACCACGCTAAGCCTGTAATATAAATCTTCGCGGAAAGTGCCAGCCCGCACCATACTTGGCAGGTCTTTGTTTGTGGCGGCCACAAGCCGAAAATCCACAGGTATGGGAGAATTGCCGCCCACACGCTCAATAGTGCGTTCTTGCAGCACACGCAAAAGGCGTGCCTGCACTTCCAGGGGTAATTCCCCTATTTCATCCAAAAAAATAGTCCCGCCATTTGCGCGTTCAAAGCGGCCTTTATGGTTTTGGCTTGCGCCTGTAAAAGCGCCTTTCAGGTGGCCAAAAAGTTCGCTGTCAATAAGAGATGTGGGGATAGCCCCGCAGTTTACCGCTACAAAAGGGTAGTCTGCCCGTGGGGAAAGTTCGTGTATGGCTTTGGCAAAAAGTTCTTTGCCTGTGCCTGTTTCCCCTGTTATCAGCACAGGTACATCTACGGGCGCGGCAAGGCGTACACGTTCCATCACATGCGCCAGCCCGCCGTTTGCGCCAATAATGGCAACCTTTCTTGTGCCGCTGATTTGCTGTTTAAGCTGGACGTTTTCCTGCCAGATAATGTCTTTAAGTTCCGCCAGTTCCTGGTAGTGGAAATAGTTTTGAAAGGCAATAAGGATAGGCAAACGTAAAGCACGCAGAAACTCCAAATGCCGCTCTGTAAAAAGGTTATCCGGTGAACAGCTAAAAATCGCCGCGCCGCGTATCACACCTTCGCTTGTTGTACGCAAAAAGAAAAAAGGCGGTGTAAGGCGGAAACCTTCGGAAGTAAAATACTGGAAAAACTGCGCAGAAGGGTCGGCCTTATCCAGAAGAAAAAGCCCCATGGGGTCATCCGCCAGACTGATTGAACCATCCCGGTGCATATTCACCTGTTCTTTAGAATGGGCGTAATGCTCGTGGTGCAGCTCCACCCCTGCATTGGAACAAATAGCCATGGCGTCCGCCACATTACTGTCAAAATTAGAACGTCCGAGATTCAGTTTGGTAACAGGTACATGGGCGCACAAAAACGGCCAAAACTGCTCCAGGGCTTTTTTGAAGTCGGACGTGCAACAAAGCATTTCTATAGATTGGTAAAAAAAGTCTGACAATTCCCTGTCATCAGAAAAAAAATGCATATCCATATACTTCCTGTTTTTTCCTGTTGTTTAAGGGGCAGGCGTTATACCTTGTGGAGGCTTGTATATCAAGGGTATGAAATATCATACCGGAAAAACGTTCTGTTTGCGATATTTCGTACCGTAGATATGAAATATCACATTTCTCTAAAAAGGCAAATGTATAATAGTTTGAATTTACATAATAATTTTATTGGCACGAGAATAGCAAATACCCTTTTCGTATAAGGCCCGTTACCTTGGACCATAAACTGAACGGAAAGGGAGAATATGGAAATGGAAGCCGCAAAAAAAGTAGCTCTTCTTGGTTTTGACTGCGCGTTAACCAGTCTGGTGAAAAAACACATTGAAGAAGGCATTTGCCCGAATTTTAAAAAGATTTTTGAAGGGGGCACAGTCACAGAAAACTGTTTTGTGCCATACCCCACCATCACCCCGCCAAACTGGACCTGTATGGCCACAGGCGCGTGGCCCGGAACCAATAATGTGACGGACTTCTGGCGTCATTTGCCCGGGACAACACCCAGTGGCGCGAATACCCATAACTCCTTTAACTGGGAATATGTGGCCAGTGAATCTATATGGGAAGCAGCCGAAAACGTGGGGAAAAAGTCTGTTATTCTTAATTACCCCATGTCGTATAATGCCCACAAGCGTTTGAAACACGGCACAGTTGTGGGCGGTGGTGCCCTGACAACAGGTGTTTTTATGGATTCTAATCTGGTGGCGCAGCTTAAAGGTATCCCGCGCAGACCGGATATGGATACCCACTTTGCCTTTTGTAACGACCTGTTAGTCACAACAGACACCTACCCGGGCAATGTGGCAAAAATAAGCTTCCAGCCTGCAGAAGGCTGGCTGAATATTGACGATATGGGGGATGACCCTCTGGAAGCTTCCTTTACCCAAAGCTTTGACAATTCCATTTTCAGCGTAAAATCCGCCACATGGTGGCTGTTAGTGCGTGATATGGGCAAAGGGTATGACACAGTAACATTGTCGCCCACCAAAGATTTTAAAGACGCCTACTACACGTTTAAAACCAATGAATGGAGCAAAGCCTTTTATGTGGACGGCCTGCTTGCGGATGGGGGGGTAAAAAAACTGCGTATGATGGGCAAGGTGCTGAGTTTGGATGAAGACAGCGCAGAAAACTTCCGCCTTATTTTACCCGCGGCTTTGAATATAGACGGCGAACTCTGGTGTTTCCCGCAGGAAAAAGCCGCTCTTTTAAACAAGGGCGACAATATTTCCACCAATAACACCTGCATGTTTGCGCTTTCCATGGGTTGGATAGATTTACCCACATGGATGGAATTTATTGGCATACATTACGACTGGCTGGGTGATACAGCTGTGGCACTTTTGAAAAATGGTGACTGGGATATTTTTTACTCCCACGCCCACCCCACAGACTATATTTACCATGTGCTGATGACAGAACTGGACCCGGCAACCTGCACCAGCCAGGAAGCCCATAAAATGGCCTGGCAGTGCCACCACCAGCTTTACATATACGCCGACCGCTACCTTGGACGGCTTTTGGAATGTTTTGATGAAGACACCCTCATCACCCTTGTTTCCGACCACGGCGCAACAGCAGACGGCCCCTTTATAGACCCCATGAAAATCCTCACCAAGGCTGGGCTTACGGTGCTGAAAGAAGTGGAAATGCCGTCCTGGGCAGAAGCGTACCCGGAAAACATCCGCTCGGCTTTTACCGGCCTTGTGCAGGAAGTGGACGCCGCAAAATCCCGCGCTATACCCCAAAGAGCCTGTTATGTGTATGTGAACCTGAAAGGCCGTGACCCTGAAGGTATTGTAGAACCGGAAGATTACGAAAAAGTCCAGCGTGAAATTATTGAAACTCTGCTGGACCATGTAGAACCTTCTACAGGCAAACGACCAATCTGTCTGGCTTTGTGCAAACGCGATGCCGCCCTGCTTGGCCTTTGGGGCGAACAGTGTGGCGACGTTGTGTACGCCGTATGGCCGGAATATTCCGCCCAGCATGGCAATATTTTGCCTACCGCGGCGTATGGCATTGGCGACTTGCGTACCCTGTGTGTTTTTTATGGCCCCAAACTTGGTATTAAGCAAAACTTTACTCTTACGCGCCACTGCAATCTGGTGGATCTGGTGCCTACCTTCTGTTATCTCACTGGCTGGCCTGTGCCCAAAACAGTGGAAGGCAGTGTTATTTATCAGATTATGGAAGATCCCAGCTTCCGGCCTGAACCTGTGAAGTAAAAAATTTTTGAGGGGGGGGAGTTTTCCCTCCCCCCCTCAAAAATTTTTGACAACGAGTATCCTTAACCTTTTAAAGCATGGAGCAGGTATGAAACGTATTCTTTCACTTGTGGCAGCTTGTATGTTGTTTGCCAGTTCTGCACTGGCTGTAGAACCCCGCACTATTGAACTTATGACATTGCAGTTTGGCACAGCTTCTTATGCATCCGACATGGCTATGGAGTCTCTTTTTAAAGAATTAAAAAGTCCGCTTACCCTGCTTTTAAAACAAACACCCGGTGCCATGTATATCACCCGGTACAATTTTGAAAATCTGGAAAAAATGCGTAGTGGGCAAGTGCCGTTTACCATGTCACTTACCACATCTGCCATTACAGAGTATTCCGCCAAAGGCCTGCCCCCGTATCAGGATTATCCCCTGCCGGATACCCGTGTTATTTTTGGCATGAATGGTGTGCTTTTGCCCTTTGTGACGTTTAACCCTGATATTAAAACCCCGGCTGACTTTATTGGCAAAAAAGTAGGCTTTGCGGAAAAAAGCCGCCCTAACCAGTCTGTGCTTCCCAATAAACCGGTTTTTGATAAAGCGTATGGTGGTTTTGACAAAGTGGACTGGCAATACCTGGGTTTTTCTAACTCAAAAGACGCCCTTCTGAATAACAGCATAGACGTGCATATGGGTAATATTACCGCTACACTTGATACAGACGAAAATGGTAACATTTATATGGTAAAGGGTACATACGACCCGGCTCTTATGGAAATTGTGAGCGCAAACAGACCGTTTTATTTTGTCACTGAAGACCCGGAAATTTTAAAAACCGCGTATGACCCCAACCATGATATGATCCACTTCCCGGTGCTGATTAAAGCCGGCACCCTGCCCGGGTATGATAAGGACTTTTGGGTAAAGGGCGGCCTTGTGGTGTATGCCGTAGACAAAGACCTGCCGGATGACGTGGTGGAAGAAATTGTGGTCACCGTGTTCAAAAACAAAGCGCGTCTGGCAGACTATTACGAAGGTTTTGCCCATATGGGGGATAACCCCTACCCGCTTGGGCTTGACCCCGCGTTTATCCACCCCGGTCTTTATAAGGCCATGCAGACACTTGGTATTCCCCTGCCGGCCGGTGTAAAAGCCCCTGAGTAACATGCCAGAATAGCCGTGAGGTAAGGCCCGTTTACCCCGTACCCTGTTGACCCCGTTAACTCGGTCTACCCGGTTGACCCTGCTTACCCACGGCGAAAACGCCAAAGCAACACTAGCTTTATGGAGTATCGACATGTCTTCTGCACATGCCCCAGAAAATTCACAGGCAGCGCCCGGCAAGGCGGATAAGGCCATCACTTTTGCCATGGTTTTGCTGGCAGTCGTTATGGTTTTTTACCACGGGCTTTATCTTTTTAAACCATTTGTTAACGCCATTTTGCACCAGAACATCCACCTTGGTATGGCCCTTGCCATGCTGAGCCTTATGGGCATGAAAGCTACCCAAAAAACAAGCCTGCGTCTTATGTGGGTAGTGGTTGCCATTGTTTCCATTGTTGTTTGCACCTATGTGCATATTGAGTACGAACGTCTGCATATGTGGGCAGGTTATCCGGGAAATGTGGACATAGTGGTGGGTGTAACCCTTGTTATACTGGTATGCGGTTTTTCCTGGTTGCACTGGGGAGCGGTGTTCCCTATTCTGGCAGGTGTTGCCGTGTTATACGCGTTTTTTGGCCACCTTATTGCCGGGCCAATGGGCCACCCTTACCTTGACCCCAAGCTTATTATCTCCAATATGAGTGTAGGTTTTGACGGCATTTATGGCATGATGCTTAACACAAGCGCCAATATTATCTTTTTCTTTGTTATTTTTGGTTCTTTGTTTGAATCTGTGGGCATTGCCAGCTTTTTCCGCTCCATTGGGCGCTGGATAGGTGGCAAAATGCGCGGTGGCGCTGCTATTGGTTCTGTGGCTTCCAGCTCCTTACTTGGTATGTGCACCGGTGGTTCTATGGTAAATGTGGCGCTTGCCGGTTCCTTTACTATGCCCATGATGGTAGAAGCAGGCTTTAAGCCTACCATCGCGGGGGGTATTGAAGCGTGTTCCTCCACAGGTGGCGGCCTTACCCCGCCTGTTATGGGAATTGCCATATTCATCATGGCCAGCTTTCTTAATATGACCTATATTGAGCTTGTGCCCGCCACTATTATCCCGGCTTTTATTTTTTATCTTGGGCTGGTTTTGGGTGTTATCTGCATCATCAAAAAAGAAAACATCCCCCTGTGCCAGATGAGTTATGATGGCAGGGCCATTCGCCTTGGGGCCCCCGTTTTTATTATCCCCATGGCGCTTTTATGTTACCTGTTATTTTCCCACTACACCCCCGCTTTTGCGGCATTCTGGACAACAATATGCCTTATTGTGGTCTCTATGTACCACAAAGCCACACGGCCTTCTTTTAAGACACTGCTTGATGGTTTTGTAAAAGGGTGTTGCAGCATGGCCTCTCTGGCGCTTGTGCTGGCGCTTATTGGTATTTTTATCACCATGATTAATATGACCAATGCAGGGCCCAAGCTTTCCAGTGTTATCCAGATGATTTCAGGCGGGTATATGCTGCCTTCCCTGTTTCTCACCATGGTGCTGTGTATCCTGTTAGGTTGCGCACTGCCTGCGCCTGTAGCCTACATGGTGGTGGCACTGGTTGTAGCCCCCGGTATGAAGGATATGGGTATTCCCATTGTGGCCACCCACCTTTTCTGTTTTTATTTCTCCTTCCTCTCCAACATCACCCCGCCTATCGCAGGTTCAGCCATGGTGGCAGCGCGTATGCTGGGGGTAAGCTTTATGCGTACCGGCTGGGAATCGTTTAAATTTGCCCTGCCGTTTTTTGTGGTGCCCTATTTTGCCATATTCAACCCTATTGTTACCTTGCACAGCCAAAATGTTATGGACGCTACAATCGCTGTTGTGATGCTCATTCTTTGCAGTGTGGCTATTGCTTCCGCTACATGGGGTTATTTCCGCGGCAAATTAGGTGTGTTGGAACGTATAGCATTTACGGCAAGTGCCATACTTTGCACCATAAGTGGTCTGCTTGCTGGTATGGAATCCCTGCTGTGGGGTATTCCCGGCGTAGGTATTTTTGCCTTTGTGGCAGGCTGGCGCTTTATCAGAGGCACAAAATCCCCTCTGTTTGTGAAGCAACAGCCAGGTGAAGCTGAGTGTGTTATTGCCTGAACCCTGTAACCCATGGAGAAACAATGAAATCACCCAAAAAAATTGCTCTTCTGGGCTTTGACTGCGCCCTGACGCATCTTGTCCAGAAGCATATTGACGAAGGTATTTGTCCTAATTTCAAAAAAGTATTTGAAAACGGCACAGTAGCGGAAAATTGTCTGGTGCCATTCCCCACCATCACGCCCCCCAACTGGACATCCATGGCTACAGGCGCCTGGCCCGGCACAAACAATATCACAGACTTCTGGCGCCACATCCCGGGCACTACACCGGAAGGCGCCAATATGCACAACTGTTTTAACTGGGACTATGTGGCTTCAGAATCCTTCTGGGAAGCCGCGGAAGCTGCCGGGAAAAAAAGTGTGGTAATGAACTTTCCTATGTCGTATAATGTTCACAAAAAACTGAAAAACGGCGTGGTGATAGGCGGCGCAGCCCTTACACCCGGTGTATTCATGGACGCCACCTTTGTGGCGGAATACAAGGGGATTGAACGTACACCGGAAATTGCCAATACCTACACATTTAGCGAAGATACCCTTATTTCCACAGACGTTTACCCGGGTAATGCTGTGCGTATTTCCTACAGCAAAGCCAGCGGCTGGAGCAATGTGGACAATATGGGCGATGACCCCCTGGATGCCACATTTGAAATGCCCTTTAAAGAAAGCCTTTTTAACCTTGGCATTACCCACGCCACCTGGCATATACTGGTGCGTGATATGGGCGATGGGTATGATACCGTGACCCTTTCCCCCACCAAGGACTTTAAAGACGCATTTTTCACTGTTACAACAGGCAAATGGTCCAATGCTTTTGATGCAAAAGGTGTTTTGGAAAAAGGCGGTACCAAGGATATCCGTTTAATGGCTAAACTTGTCAGCCTGGAGAGTGACGATGCTTCCAGCCTGCGCCTGTATCTTACCCACGCCCTTAATACAGATGGTGAAGCATGGTGTTTCCCCCAAAACAAAGCCGCACAGCTCAACAAAGGGAATAATGTCAGCACCAACAACACAGGTATGCTGAACCTTACCCTTGGTTGGTACGATTTGCCCACCTGGCTTGAACAAATTGGCATCCATTACGACTGGCTGGCGGATACGGCGGAGGCTCTGCTGGGTAACCCGGCGGACTGGGATATTTTCTTTTCCCACGCCCACCCCACAGACTACATTTACCATGTGCTTATGACCCAGCTTGACCCCAACACATGCAGCAGTAAAACCACCTACGAGCAGGCATGGGAATTACACCGCCAGCTCTACAAGCATGCAGACCGGTACCTTGGCCGTTTGCTTAAACTTTTTGATGATGAAACCCTGGTTGTTCTTATTTCTGACCACGGTGCTACACCCGATGGGCCTTCCATTGATATGATGAAACTTCTTGGGGATGCCGGCTTCTGCGCACAAAAAACCGTGGATGCCCCCGAATGGCTGGAGTCTGTGCCGGAAAATATCCGGGATGCGTTTGGCGCCCTTGCACAACGTGTGGATGCCGCCAAATCCAAAGCTATCCCTGTTGGTTCCTGCCACATTTACATTAACCTTAAAGGCCGTGACCCGGAGGGTATTGTAGACCCCGCGGATTACGAGCAAACCCAGCGTGATGTTATTGACGCGCTTATGACCTATGTGGACCCCGGCACAGGCAAACGCCCGTTCTGTTTGGCACTTCCGAAAAAAGAAGCCATGATGATGGGCCTTTGGGGCGAAAACTGCGGCGATATTATTTACGCCCAGTGGCCGGAATTTAACGCCCAGCACGGCCCCATACTGCCTGCCGCTGAATACGGCATAGGCACATTAAAAACACTTTGTGTGTATTATGGCCCGGAAATCGGCATTAAAAAGGGTTATAAAATGCAACGTGTCTGTAACCTTGTGGACCTTGTGCCCACGTTCTGTTACCTCACAGGCTGGCCTCTGCCTAAAACAGCGGAAGGCGCTGTTGTGTACCAGATAATGGAAGATATTAACTTCCGCCCTGCCTGTAAGTAATTTCTCTTAACACCTCACAAAGACCCCCACCAAACGAGGAGCGACGTTCGGTGGGGGTCTTTGTGTTAATACAGTATAAAAATAATAGATCTACCCTGTGGAAGTACGTTATTTCTTTTTCTCCTCCTTAAA